>CBFIAD010000017.1:0-29562 GCA_965660495.1 Puniceispirillaceae bacterium (SeqCode) | reverse complement strand
TAAGTAATGATGTGGATAGAAAGCAATTTGCACAGATTTTTTGTGAAAAAAATTCAAGGAATGCAATATGCTGTGCAGGGAAAGTTCGATTCAAACCTTAATTGTTTAAATAAAATTAATTTAGAATTTTTGAATAATATGTTGTCATCCTCTTTTTTCACCAAACCGATCTTGCGTCCGCGAATCACATTTTCGCACGGGCTACGGGTTACGGCAATGGCAACTGGCTTGATTCTGGCCGCGCCTGTGGTGATGGATGGCTCTGCCCGCGCTGCCAATAGCGCAACGGTAGTAATCACCCCGACGCAAACCGGCTCTGATTCGCTCCTGTCCTCTATTTTTTCATCCACCCCTGCAAAGACAGCCACAGCGGATAAGGTTATCGACGCCTTTGATGGCAATGACGGGCGACCGGCTTTGCCACGCGCACGCCCTGATTACATAGCGACACTTGGCGGCATAGAGGTAGAGATACAAACACCATCTGCCCGCCCCAGCATGGAAGATATACTGCCCCACGCCACCGCAGATATTCAGCAAATGGTTCAGCGCGAAGCCGGTCAGAGCATCAGCAAGATATTTGATCTCACCCTTTCCAGCGGCGAGACATTAGCCAAATTGCTGAAAAAGGCAGATTTCACCAATCAGGATATTGCATCCGTATCTGATGCACTGACAGGCAAGATTGACCTGCGCCGCCTGCAAATTGGCACACGCTTTACCGCTGCCCTTGATACAGCAGGTCAGGCGGTGGCCTTGCAGGTGCATATGCCCCGCAACAGCCAGAAAACAGGCGCATTTAAAAATGTCTTTCTGGACCATTATGTGATTCGCCATGACGGCATTACAGACCCGGAAATAAAGGGCTGGCAATCCATACGCGCAATACGGCCGATTGAGCTGCGCTCAGTTCATGCCGGCAATGAAATTAGCCTGTCCTTATATGAGGCGGCAAAAGACGTGCAAATCCCGATGGAAGTGCTGGATGAATTTGTTCGGGTGATGAGCTTTTCGGTGGATTTCCAGCGCGAGGTGCAATCAGGCGACCAGTTTGAGCTGATTTATGATAGCGCTATCGATAAATTAACAGGTGAGCGTCTATCAACCGACAGCCTGGAATATGCCGGCATTGTCCTGTCTGGTAAAAAGATGGGTTTTTATCGTTTTGTCCATCCAAATGGCAAGGAAGGCTGGTATGACCGCAATGGCGAGTCGGCCGTGCGTACGCTGATGCGGACACCGGTAAATGGCGCAAGGCTGAGTTCCGGCTTTGGTATGCGCCGCCATCCCGTCACCGGATATAGTGCGATGCATAAGGGGCTGGATTTTGCTGTACCAAAAGGCACGCCTGTTTTAGCTGCCGGTACCGGACATATTGAATTTGCCGGCTGGAATGGCAGCTATGGTAAATATATCCGCATCCGTCATAATTCCACCTACAAGACAGCCTATGCCCATTTATCCGGCCTGGCAGCAGGGATACGAAATGGCTATCAGGTTCAGCAAGGCGAGGTTATTGGCTATGTTGGCTCGACAGGCCGCTCAACTGGCCCGCATTTGCATTACGAGATTTTGGTGAATAACAGAAAGCTGAACCCGCTAACGGTCAAACTTCCTACCGGACAGGGTGTACCGGCTGATCTGATGGCGAGCTTCACCGCTCAAGTCAAGGCAGTAGAATCAAAGATGCGGGACAGCATTACACCGCGCTATGCGGGGGTGAGCTTGCAACAGGCCAGCCTGTCGCGCTAATCTGAGGGGCGATACCCCTTTTTGAGACACGCCCTTGCAAGATGATGACAGACCCGCTTTTACAAACAGATAATCAAATAGCGCTGGCCGAGATATGGCGTTTTCCAGTAAAGGGATTTGTTGGTGAGAGGCTGGAAGAAATTGAGGCTGTTGAAAACAGCCTTTTGCCCCATGACCGTGCATTTGCCCTGACCACCGGCCATCCGCTTACCCATGAAAAACTGGCCGAAGGCTGGCTGGCAAAACGCCATTTTATGCAATTGCTACGCGAACAAAGATGTGCAGAACTGACCTTTCGTCTGACAGATAGCGGCCAGTGCCTAAGCCTGTATCACAAAGGCAAAAAAATGGCCGAAGCCCCGATAAACGATAGAGCCAGCCTGTCAAAAGCTCTTTATGACTTTATGCCGGATGCCTTTACCAGCCAGCCTATCCTCAGCCAGCTGGCACAAGGCGGCTATAGCGATACTGCTGCCCCCTGGATAACAGTGGGCGGCAGCGCTTCTTTAGAGGCTTTTGCACAGCTGACAGGCACAGAAACCTCCGCCAGCCGGTTTCGGTTAAACCTTATCCTTGCCACCGATACAGAATTTATCGAACAAGGCTGGGCAGGAAAAATCATAACCATAGGTGATGTGCATCTGGAAATTATTGAACCTGTCGGGCGATGCGGGGCAATCTCTGTCAATCCGCAAACTGGCAAACGTGAACGTGATTATCTGCCGGAAATGGAACAGGCCTGGGGACATACAGATTTAGGGATGTTTGCCCGTATCTGTACCGGCGGGATGTTGCGGTGCGGCGACACGCTGGCAATAGATAGCTGATAGATAGGTGGGCAGATAGGCTGGCGATAAAGAAATAGCGGCCAAAGCCGCTACATCCTGGTCATCATTATAAAAGCTGCAAGCTGGCCTGTATCAAGCCACCGCCTCGGAGGGATCTTCACTTTCCTGGCTATCGCCATCTTCTGAGGCTTGTGTTTTTTTGCTGGCACGTGGTTTGCGCGCACGCCCTGCAGAAACCATTTCTTTCACGCCCATTGCGGCATCTTCATCCGATAACTCTTCTGCTACAATTTCTGTTTTGGTTTCATCAGTTTCTTCTGCTGAAGTTTCTGCCGGCACACCCTCATCCAGATTGTCATCGCCTGAACCATTTCCCTCACGTCGGCGCGATTGCTGGCGTTCATCATGGGCTTTGCGCTGTTGTTCTGCTGCCTGCACAATAGATTGATGAATGCGGTAATAATGATCGGCAAACTGGGCAAAGGCCTCTGCTGAAATACGCTCGCCAGCGGCGTTCGCGTCATGGGCAAGAGCGGTATATTTTTCAAATAATTGCTGGGCATTACCGCGCAACCGACCTTCCGGACCGCTTGAATCGAACGTTGTGTTCCGGTTGAAATTAACCTGATTATGACCACCATTGCGGCGGCTACGTCCCCTGGAACGTTTAGAATTCTGACCTTGGTTATGTCTCATAAATAATCCATATTCAAATTCAGCCAGTGGCCGAGTTTGGTTTTTCATTTTGATGGAGAAATGTAACCCAGCGCATTATGCGGTGTTGATGATTACATTCCTCTGTTTGAACATGTAAGCGCAAATAGTGCAAGAAAAAACTGCATTATTTTGCCACAGCAAGGCATCTTTCAACCCCTGCCAGGTCTCTATAAGTCTGTTTAACTATTAATCCTGCCTGTTCAGCGATATCGCTTACCCGCTCTATCTGGCCATATCCCACTTCCAGAAAGGCCTGACCGTTATCTGCAAGAATAGCGCCAAGTTGGGGCAGCAGGACGCGGTAGGCGGCCAGACCATCTGCCCCGGCATAAAGGGCAAGCGCCGGATCATGTAAGCGCACCTCATCCGAGAGGCTGTTATCTGCCTCGCAAATATAGGGCGGGTTAGAAACGATCAGGTGAAAGGGCTGTGAAATCCCTTCTGCCCAGCAGCCCGTTGTTATTTCGGCACGACTGGCCAGACGAAGCGATGCGGCATTTGCCCGTGCCTGTGCTACCGCTTTTGGGGCGATATCTATCCCCTGCCCTGTTGCTTCTTTCAGCTCGGATAAAAGTGCCAGCAATAAACATCCCGACCCGCATCCCAAATCCAGCACCTTGATAGCGGGGATATCCGATAATGCTGTTCTGGCATAGGCCAGCGCAGCCTCGACCAGCGTTTCGCTATCAGGGCGCGGATCCAGCGTGGCATCATTTAAACAAAAATCCAGCGACCAGAATTCACGCTTGCCCCGCATCCGGCTTATTGGCAACCCTTCATTACGCTGTTTGACCAATCTTTCCAGCCGGACTTCCTGATCCGGGGTCAGGGTAATATTCTGATGGCTCATTACGGGCTGATCCAGCCCACCCGCCAGCCCAACCAGCCAGCGCGCATCCAGCTTGCTATCGGTGTCCAATGCGTCCCTCACCGCCCGAAGGAGCGGGCGCGCAGACCTTGTCATGGCCTATTCCTCATTATTCCCGGCGGCAAGGCGGGCAGCCTGATCTTCAGAGGCAAGCGCATCTACCACCTCATCCAGCGCTTCGCCATTCAGGATTTTATCCAGCTTGTATAAGGTTAGATTGATGCGGTGATCGGTAACCCGCCCTTGCGGAAAATTATAGGTACGGATGCGCTCGGATCTATCGCCTGACCCCACCTGACCCTTGCGCGAGGCAGCACGCTCTGCCTGTTGGCGCGCACGTTCTGCATCATACAAGCGGGCGCGCAGAATTTTCATCGCCTTTGCCCGATTTTTATGCTGGGATTTTTCATCCTGCTGACTAACCATAATTCCGGTTGGCAGGTGGGTAATTCGCACCGCTGAATCGGTTGTGTTCACCGATTGGCCGCCAGGCCCGGATGCCCGAAACACATCAATGCGCAGGTCGCTTTCATTGATCTCGATATCCACATCCTGGGCTTCGGGCAACACCGCTACGGTTGCAGCAGAGGTATGAATACGCCCGCCTGCTTCGGTTTCAGGTACCCGCTGAACGCGGTGTACCCCTGATTCATATTTCAATCTGGCAAATACATCCTGACCAGAAATATTGGCGGTTGCCTCTTTATAGCCGCCTATGCCGGTTTCTGAAATTTCCATCACTTCAAAGCGCCAGCCATTCTGGGTAGCAAAGCGCTGATACATGGAAAACAGATCACAGGCAAATAAGGCGGCCTCGTCCCCGCCTGTCCCGGCGCGCACTTCCAAAATCGCGTTTCTGGAATCATCGTTATCTTTTGGCAGCAACAGTAATTTCAGCTTTAGCTCGGCCTCTTCCTGCTTGTCGCCCAGCTCGTCAATTTCCATGCGCGCCATTTCAGCCAGCTCGGCATCCGCCGCGTCATCTTCCAGTATTTGCCGGGCCTGTTCCAGATTATCCATCAGCTCATGTAAATAGCTTGCCTGTTCGGCAACCGGGCGAATTTCGGCCAGCTCGCGCGATAATTTGGTTAGCTCTTCTGTCTCTATTTGTCCTGAAGACAGCTTTTGCTCAATCTCATCACGCCGCCCCAGCACCTTTTTTATGTTGGCAATAATACTCATCTTCCAGATAGAACCCTTCTTTAACCCTGCTGTGCCAGCCAGTTGCCAATTACAGAAATTTCCACTTCTGTTTGTGTGCCGTCCTGCATATTACGCAGGCTGACACAATTTCGGCCTAGCTCATCCGCCCCGGCAATAAGGGCAAATCTGGCGCCCAGCCTGTTCGCAGCCTTCATCTTTTTACCCATATTCCCGGACAGTATGGAAACCACATGATAGCCATCTGCGCGCAACTGGCATCCCAGCGCGAATAGGTCAGCTTCGGCGCTTTGTTCTGCAGCAAGCAGCACCAGATCCGGTACAGGCTGTGCCTGTTCTTCGCCCAGCAAGGCTAGCCGTTCAATACCGGCCGCAAAACCGACCGCCGGTAATAAGGGCCCGCCCAGGCTCTGTGCCAGGCCATCATAACGCCCGCCGCCCAGAACCGTGCCTTGCGCGCCCAGCTGGTCGGTAATAAATTCAAACGCTGTATGGCTGTAATAATCCAGGCCTCGCACCAAAAACGGATCATCCACCCAGGCGATAGAGGCAGCCTGTAAGGCCTCTTTTACTGCGTCAAAATGGGCCTGTGCCGCCGGGGTCAGATAGCGATGTAATTTTGGGGCATCTTGCAAAATATTCCTATCGCTGGCTGATTTTGAATCCAGTATCCGCAAAGGATTGGTATCCAGCCGGCGCTGGCTATCTTCGGACAGATCATTTCGATAGGCTTCCAGATACGCAATAAGGGCGGTGCGGTATGCCTGTCTGCTGTCACTATCGCCCAGCGTATTGAGATGTAAAACTGTTTGATCCAGTACGCCCAGGGATTTTAGAATATGCACCCCGCAGGCGATAATCTCGGCATCCCCAAGCGGGCTGGCAGGGCCTATCAGCTCGCAGCCTATTTGATGGAATTGCCGCATCCGGCCTTTTTGCGGACGCTCATATCGGAACATGGGCCCTGCGTAAAACCAGCGTTGCGGCAGGCTTTGTGTCAGCCCGTTGGAGATAATAGCCCGCATCGCAGCTGCCGTGCCTTCCGGGCGCAAGGTCAGACCTGTTCCGCCCCTGTCTTCAAAGCTGTAGGTTTCCTTTGCCACCACATCTGAACTGGCGCCAAGCGGGCGGCTAAATACTTCGGTAAACTCGAATATAGGGGTCGCCATCTCGGCATAGCCAAATTGTGCGGCGCCCTGTTTGGCGCAATCGATCACATGGTTATGTTTAGCCTTATCTGCGGGAAGCAGATCGCTGGTGCCGCGAACAGGCTGAATGATATCCATCGTTACTATTCCTGAGTTCAGACTAAGAGACCAGCTTTATGGCTGATAGTTGTTTATTTATGACTGCACCGCCTCTTCAGGGGGCATTTTTTCTACATGTTCTTCTACCAGACGCACCACATGATCGACAATATCTTCGTTGGTCAGCCGATGATGTGCAAGCCCGGAAATATAAACCTGGTGGTTATCCTTGCCGCCGCCGGTAATACCGATATCTGTCTCTCTTGCCTCGCCAGGGCCATTTACCACACAGCCGATAATCGATACGGTCAAGGGCTTGTTGATATGTTCCAGCCTTTCTTCAATTTCCTGTACGGTGGCGACCACATCAAATTGCTGGCGGGCACAAGATGGACAGGAAATTACCGTTACGCCGCGCCGCCTTAGCCCCAGCGATTTCAGCATTTCATAGGCCACCCTCACCTCTTCGGCCGGATCAGCTGAAAGCGACACACGGATGGTATCGCCAATCCCTGCCCATAACAGATTGCCCAGCCCAATCGCAGATTTCACTGTACCAGAGCGTAGCCCCCCTGCTTCGGTAATGCCGATATGCAGCGGACAATCTATTGCCTCTGCCAATTTCTGATAGGCGGCAACTGCCAGGAAAATATCCGAAGCCTTTACCGAGATTTTAAACTCGTGAAAATCCAGATCCTGTAAATGCCGGGCATGTTCCAATGCCGATTCAACCAGCGCTTCGGGACAGGGTTCGGCATATTTTTCCAAAAGATGTTTTTCCAGCGAGCCGCCATTCACCCCGATACGCATGGAACAGCCATTATCGCGTGCAGCACGCACCACTTCGGCCACCCGTTCCGGCTTGCCAATATTACCAGGGTTAATGCGCAAGCAAGCAGCCCCTGCCTCAGCCGCTTCCAGTGCGCGGCGATAATGAAAATGGATATCGGCAACAATCGGCACCGGGCTAAATTGACAGATTTCACGCAAAGCCCTGGTGCTATCTTCATCCGGACAGGATACCCGAACAATATCTGCCCCTGCCTCGGCAGCGCTTTCAATTTGTGCCAGCGTGGCCTTGATATCGGTTGTCAGGCTGTTGGTCATGGTTTGTACAGAAATAGGCGCATCCCCGCCAACCGCAACAGAGCCAACATGAATTTTGCGGCATTTGCGTCTGTCTATCTGTCTATAGGGTCTTAATGCCTGCGCATTCATCTTTTCTGCGCTCCTTAATCTTTTAGCCAGCAAATATCTGCTGGATCTGGTTGTACTGCCTCTGGCCGCATTTGACCAGTATCGAGCCTGTTAAAAAAAATAGGCGCACAGGCCTGCCTTTGCAGCAACCACACGCGCCATGCGAAAAAAACAGGGCTAATAATCTGACGTGGAATTAAATTGGGACAGGCTGTCGCGGTTCAGGGCTAAATCGCGGATAATTTCCCCAACTTTGCCAATTTGCACCGCCTGCTGATCACCAACAGCCAGGCGAATACCGCCTGCATTTCCTGTACTCAGGAATAAATCTGTATCTGCAGTGGCGATAAATTGGTCACCCTTTCGCAATAATTTGCTGACCACAATTTCGCCATTGGATTTGGCAATTTCTATCCAGGAAGTGGCCGACGCAGAAATAATAATCTCGGACATGGGCGCGCGCGACACCGCCTGGGCAGCTGTGCCGCTAAGAGACGGCT
The DNA here is from genome assembly GCA_965660495.1 of Puniceispirillaceae bacterium (SeqCode). Lineage (GTDB taxonomy): Bacteria > Pseudomonadota > Alphaproteobacteria > Puniceispirillales > Puniceispirillaceae > JADHLI01. Next base: position 21,332 of record CBFIAD010000017.1, on the reverse strand, counting down.
TGTTTACCTGCCCCAATAAAGGGGCGGTGTTTGGCAGAACAGGGGCTTGTGCGACAATGGCCGTGTCTGGACGGGATGTGATGTCGGGGGTAGAAGCACCCGCATCTGTATTTTCACGAACAGGGGTTTGGATAGCTTGCGCTGTTTCAATAGGCATTGCACCTGTCTGGTCAGCCTCTGATGGTGCTGGCGCTAATTTTTTGTCGTTTACGCCCCCTTGTTCGGCGACCACAGCAACTGGTTTTTCCACAGATGCTGGCTGATCAGGCGCGATGACGGGTGTGGGGGCTGCATTTTCTGTTTGCAGATTTCTGCCATCAGCTGGCTCATTAGTGAGGATTTCAGGGCCTACTGCTTCGGTTTGGTCAAAGCGATTTAGATCGCCTGCTGCCTCTTCTTCCAGACTGGCAATCTGCTGGGTTGGCGTGACATCCTCTTGCAGGAAATTCCAGCCAATATAGCCGGCAAGTCCTGCTACCACGACAAACATCGCCACCATGCTGCCCGCCATTTTTGGCACAAGGGCCTGAACCGGAAATTTATATTCGGGCTTGGCCAGAACAGGGTTAACACTTTGCTTATAGGCATCGATAAGCGGTTTGGAATCCAGCCCCACCATTTTGCAATAATTGCGAATAAAGCCCGGTATATAGGCTGCCCCTGGCAAGCTTTCAAAATCATTGGCTTCAAGAGCGGTAATATGGCTTTTGGTGATTCGGGTCATTTCGGCGATTTGAACAATAGAAAACCCTGCTTCTACGCGGGCATTGCGTAAAAACTTGCCGATTTCATCCGCTACAAGAGCTTCATCGTTCCCAACGCTGTTTTTCGCCATAATAACGACCCATTAATCACCAGCGCACACACTCACCTATGTTTCGCTTACCGTAAAAACGACGCAAATACCACAAAAAACAGTAAAAAATACACTTTTTTCGCGAATTCTCGAATATTCTAGCAGTTTTTAGCCAAAATCACCCCTATCAGGCATCTTCCAGGCCAAAGGCATCATGCAGGCTACGTACCGCAAGTTCGGTGTAATCTGCATCGATCAGCACCGAGATTTTAATCTCGGAAGTAGAGATTACGTGCAAATTAATGCCCTTTTCCGCGAGGACAGAAAACATCGTTTTTGCAATGCCGGGTTGAGAGCGCATCGCTGTGCCGATGATAGATATTTTCGCCACATTCGGGTCGAAAACAATATCCTTATATTCCAGCTTTGCCTCAATGGATTTCAGGCAGTCTACCGCCTTATCCACATTCAGCGCACCTACAGAAAAGGTTATATCCGTGCGGCTTTGATCCGGCGAGGCGCTTTGCACAATCATATCAACGTTAATATGGCTTTCTGCCAGCGCTTCAAAAATGGTTGCGGCAATGCCAGGCTTGTCCGGCAGGCCAACAAGGGTAACCTTTGCCTCATCCCGGCTATAGGCAATCCCGCTTATTTTCTGTTTTTCCATCTCATTATCCTCATCAACAACCATCGTGCCCGGCTCATCGGTAAAGCTTGAGCGCACCTGAAGATTCACATTATGGCGCATCGCCATTGCAACAGACCGTGTTTCCAGTACCTTTGCCCCCGCCGAGGCCATTTCCAGCATCTCTTCAAAGGTAACATGATTAAGCTTTCTTGCCTTTGGCATAATGCGCGGGTCAGTGGTATAGACCCCATCCACATCGGTATATATATCACATCTATCTGCCTGCAAGGCGGCGGCCAGAGCCACCGCAGACGTGTCCGAACCACCCCGCCCAAGCGTGGTTATTCGTCCTTCCGGGCTGATCCCCTGAAAGCCGGCTGCGACCACGACCTGGCCCTGATCCAGCCTTTCTGCAATCAGGCGTGTGTCGATATGTTCGACCCGTGCCGCCCCATGCACCCCATCTGTCTGGAACGGGATTTGCCAGCCCAGCCAGGAACGTGCATCCACCCCGATATTTTGAAGCGCGATGGCCAGCAAACCAACTGTTACCTGCTCGCCTGTGGCAACGATTGTGTCATATTCACGGGCATCATGGATGGGGCCAATATCGCGCGCCCATTCCACCAGCTGATTGGTTGTCCCCGCCATAGCCGATACCACAACCGCCACCTGATGGCCGGCATCAATTTCTGTCTTTACACGTTGGGCGACGGCTCTGATCCTGTCCAGATCCGCAACAGAAGTGCCACCAAATTTTTGAACGATGCGTCCCATTATGTATGTTTATTCCTGAAAATTTTTATCTAGTCTTTGCCTGAATTATGCGCGGCTATAAGCAGCTTTACTGCCCGCCTCGCAAAAATCACACCAAAATTGTTTCCTCTGATACAACAAAAGCTATATTTATTAAAGAATATCTTATTCAAATTTACAGGATGAAGAAGGTGGGCAGAAAAACCAACGCGTCGAAAAGCGACCCGAAAACAGCCCAAGCCGGCTCTACCATCGATAGCCGGGATATTGCCCGCTTTGATGCGCTGGCAAAAGAATGGTGGGATCCAGAGGGTGCGATGCGCCCTTTGCATCTATTTACCCCTGTCCGTATAGACTATTTACTGCGTACTGCCCGCCATGCAGGCCTGACCGATAAGGCCGGGCGTCTGGAAAATCGCGAAGTTCTGGATATTGGCTGCGGCGGTGGCTTGCTGGCAGAGCCTATTGCGCGGCTTGGGGCAAAACTTACCGCCATTGATGCCTCTGAAGGGGCTATCACGGCCGCAACAGCCCATGCAAGCCAGCAAAATCTGGCGATAGATTATCGCCAGACCAGCTCGGAGATATTGGCCGCCGAGAAGGAATATCAGGCCAGATTTGATTTTATCTATGCTTCGGAAGTCATCGAACATATTACTGACCGGCCGGCCTTTTTAGCCGCGATGGTTAAAATGTTGAAGCCGGACGGGGTTATCGCCATCACCACGATAAATAAAAGCCTGCCATCTTTGTTGCTGGCAAAATTTGCCGCCGAATATCTGTTGCGTATTGTGCCGGCTGGCACCCATCAATTCAGCCAGTTTGTCTCGCCGCAAACCTTGCGTGCGGAATGTGCAGAAGCCGGCATATTGATAGATGATATCACCGGCTTTGCCCCGGATTTAACGGGCGGTTTTCGGATGACATCCGTGACAGCGGTAAATTATGGGCTGTCCGGCCAGCTTGGCTGAGGCTTTTTTCAAGATAAATCCTAATGTTCCGGCGGCAGATCCGGCAAGGGCATGATTTCCACCCCCTCTTCCAGCAATTCTTCGGTTTCCTGTCTGGTGCACGTGCCGTAAATATTATTTTCCTCTGCCTCGCCATTATGGATTTTGCGCGCTTCTTCGGCAAATTTATCGCCCACATTGGTGAATTGCGATTCAACTGTTTTGCGCAGCTGCTGAACAGCCATACGCAGAGCTGTATGATAGGCCGCTGCCCCTGCCGGGTTGCCAGCGGGCATTACAGCAGCAGGTGCAGAAACAGGTTTTTTGTCCTCTATCCCTGCAACGGGGGCGGTTTGCACAGCCTTTTGTGCGATACGGGCTTTTGTTTTTGGCGTAGAAAGATTAGGGGCTGAGAGCTGTTTTTTTACCTCAAGACTGCCGCAATATGGACAATCTATCAGCCCTTTTGCGGCTTGTTCCTTGACCGCATCTGCACGTGCGAACCAGCCTTCAAATTCATGGCTATTTTCACATATAAGCGCAAATTTTTTCATCTTTTTCTCTTCACTCAATTACCGGACAGCAAAATGCTGGCCAGCCCCAAGCAGCTATTGGCCTAAAACTTGCCATGGCAATGTTTATATTTGCGTCCAGAACCGCACGGGCATGGGGCATTGCGCGGCACTTTATTATCGATAGGCGCTGCGCTCGCTTGGGATGGCGGTGGCGGCGCATCTTGTGTTTCTGCCTCACGATTAGGAGATTGAACCTCGACATGAGAGAGTGCCAGCGTCACCGTGCGGCGCATGGAACCCAACATAGCTTCGAACATATTAAAAGCTTCCCGCTTATATTCATTGAGCGGGTCTTTTTGAGCATAGGCACGCAAATTAATGCCTTGCCGCAATTGTTCCAGCTGTAATAAATGTTCTTTCCATTGCTGATCCAGCACTTGCAACAGCAGTGATTTTTCAGCCATACGCATCAGATCAGGGCCAAACCGCACCGCCTTTTCTGCCATATAGCTATCGGACAGATTCTGTAGCCGCTCGGTAATTTCTTCATCTGCAATGCCATCTTCGGCAATCCAGTCTGCTGCCGGTATTTCCAGCCCCAATATTTGATGCGATGCGCCTTGCAATTTTTCACCATCCCATTGGTCGGCAAAACTGCCTGCCGGAATAGCTTCCTCGACGATTTGGTCAATGGCATCATAGCGCATCTCGCGTACCGTTTCGCTGACATCTGCGGTATGCATAATCTCGCGCCTCTGGGCAAACACCACCTGGCGCTGATCATTCATCACATCATCATATCTCAGCAATTGTTTGCGAATTTCAAAATTATGGGCTTCAACCTTGGATTGGGCTTTCTCCACCGCCTTATTGATCCAGGGGTGGGTAATGGCCTCGCCTTCTTCCAGCCCCAGCTTTTGCAGCATACCATCCAGCCGCTCGGAGCCGAAAATACGCATCAGATCATCTTCAAGCGATAAAAAGAATTTTGACGCTCCCGGATCGCCCTGACGCCCGGTTCGACCACGCAGCTGGTTATCGATACGGCGGCTTTCATGGCGTTCTGTGCCCATCACATATAACCCGCCAGCCGCAAGGGCTTTTTCTTTCAGTGTTTCGATTTCGCTGGCGATTTTTTCTGCCTTTTTGATGTCTATCTCGCCATCTGCGCCTGTGGCTTCCTCGGCAATGCGCATATCATAATTGCCACCCAGCTGAATATCGGTACCGCGTCCGGCCATATTGGTTGCGATGGTTACCGCACCTGGCACACCTGCCAGCGCAATAATCTTTGCCTCTTCTTCATGGAAACGGGCATTCAAAACCTTATGGTTTATTTTGCGCGCGCTCAATGATTTGGACAGCAATTCCGATTTTTCAATACTGACTGTCCCGACCAGCACAGGCTGGCCTTTTTTCTGGGATTCCTCTATCTGGGCGATTACCGCAGCATCTCTTTCTTTAGAGGTGCGATACACCTCATCATCTGAATCAATGCGCGATACAGGCCGGTTGGTCGGAATAGCGGTAACCTCCAGCTTGTAAATCTCTGAAAATTCACCAGCTTCGGTAAGGGCTGTGCCTGTCATCCCTGCCAGCTTGTCATAGAGGCGAAAATAATTTTGATAGGTGACCGAGGCAAGCGTCTGATTTTCTGGCTGAATGGCAACTTTTTCCTTCGCCTCAATCGCCTGATGCAAGCCATCGGAATAGCGCCGGCCATCCATGGCCCGACCGGTAAACTCATCAATGATGATTACCTGTCCCTGGCGCACCATATAATGGGTATCGCGCTGGAATAATTTATGTGCGCGCAAGGCCTGGGTCATGTGATGCAACAGGCTGACATTGGCAATATCATACAGGCTGCCTTCCGCCATTAGCCCGGCTTCTATCAGCAATTCTTCTGCGTGCTGTACGCCTGTTTCGGTAAAGGTGACCGAACGCGCCTTTTCATCCAATTCAAAATCAGCCTCTACCAAAGAGGCAATCAAACCATCTACCGCCATATATAATTCTGTAGAGGTTTCGGCAGGGCCTGAAATAATAAGAGGGGTTCTGGCCTCATCGATCAGGATAGAATCAACCTCGTCCACAATGGCGAAATGATGGTCGCGCTGAACCATATCCTCGAGCGAAAATTTCAGATTATCTCGCAGATAATCAAAGCCAAATTCATTGTTTGTGCCATAGGTCACATCACATTGATAGGCGCGGCGACGCGCATCATCATCCAGACCCGCTACAATACAGCCAACACTCAGACCCAGATATTCATAAACCTGTCCCATCCAGCTGGCGTCGCGGCTGGCCAGATAGTCATTGACGGTTACCACATGAACGCCCTTGCCAGACAGCGCATTCAGATAGACCGCCAGCGTTGCGACCAGCGTTTTACCCTCCCCTGTTTTCATCTCGGCAATGCCGCCCTGATGCAAAACCAGCCCGCCTATCAGCTGAACGTCAAAATGGCGCTGTCCCAATGTCCGGCGCGCAGCCTCTCTGACAGTGGCAAAGGCGTCTATCAGCAAATCATCTTCGCTCTGTCCAGCCTTCAGGCGTTCACGAAATTGTTCTGTCATGCCTTTCAAGGCATCGTCACTCAGCGCGGTAAATTCTGATTCGCGTGTATTTACATCAGCAATTCGAGCTTCCAGCCTTTTTATTTCACGGCTGTTGGAATCCCCAAACAGGCTTTTCGCCAATCCTGAAAACATCTTATTCCTTCCCTGCTCTAAAACCGCTAAGAGCATCGCTGACCAGATCAGCGTTTATCCTGCAAAAGCCTGTTGAAAAGCTACCTCTTGCAGATAGGCATTCGCCCTGACTTTGTCAAATAAAAGCAAGGATAGCACAGCAAATCTTGCAGCTGCTGGAAAGAAAATGATCCTAAAATTTCACTATGAGACAGGAAATGCTGAAATATGCCAGCTGGGGCGATGAAAAAACCGGATAGCGGTTATTGCTGTTGTTATCTGTGTTATGCTAGCAACAACAAGAAATGCTCTAGTGAGTGGCAAGAAACGCTCTGCTGGCATTAAACGGCCAATAACAGATATTGCGCGCACCAAAACCAAAAGGATGAGATATGAAATTTGCCCCCTTAATGACCATCGCCAAAACCTGCTTGCCCGTTTTGGTTCTCGCTGGCGGCCTTATGATGGCAGCGCCCGCGCCAAACGCTTTTTCACAGGAAAGAATATTGGTGGCAAAGCTGAATGGCGAGGATATTTATCTGGATGAGGCATTACGCCTTATAGAAAAATTGCCTGACGAGATTCGCCAGCAACCGCTGGAAACCTATTTTGACCGTCTGGTAGATGATATTGTGGATTCCAGACTTGCCGCTACAGCCGGCAATGAAGCAGGCCTTACCAATAATGAACGGGTTATCGAGCAGATGAGCATCGCCGCCCAGCGCGTATTGGCCGAAGCATGGATTAATAGCGAATTACGAAAATCCATCACAGATGAGGCGGTTCAGCAAGCCTATGATATTTTTGTTGCAGATGAGCAATCCCGCCATGAGGTGCGTGCACGCCATATTCTGGTCAAGGAAAAGACAGAAGCAGAAGCGGTGATTTCTGAATTGCAAGGTGGGGCAGATTTTGCCGAGCTGGCCAAAAAACGCTCTACCGGGCCAAGCGGGCCAAATGGTGGCGATCTGGGCTATTTTCCGCGCGGAGCGATGGTACCGGCCTTTGAAAATGCTGCCTTTGCGCTGGCAGCAGGCAGCTTTACCCAAACCCCGGTGCAAACCCAGTTTGGCTGGCATATTATTCTGGTCGAAGAAAAACGCATTGCCGAAGCCCCGACAATTGAAGAGCTTGCCCCGCAATTACGCCAGAATTTGATCTCTCAAAATCTGGGACGTTTGCTGGATAGCTTGCGCGCAAATGCCAAGATAGAACGCCGGCCATTTGCCGATATCCGTCTGGAAGCTCAGGCCTCTTCAGCCAATTAGGCTGTTTTTTAAAGCCTGTTTTATATGTTTTGCTCTTGAATTCAGGAAGTGCCAAATATGACAGATATCTCTCCACTTGCACCGGCTGATTTTCCAGATATGCCTGTTATTGCCGGCTTGTCGCTTGCAACGGCCGCTACCGGTATGCGTTATAAGGGGCGTGATGATTTAATGCTGTTGCTGGCAGAAGAAGGGGCGGTGTTTGCCGGCTGTTTTACCACCAGCCAGACCGCCTCTGCCCCTGTCCATCTCTCGCGTGGCGGGATTGCCAGCGGCCAGGCACGGGCGGTTATTACAAATGCCGGCAATGCCAATGCCTTTACCGGCAGCCGCGGAGAAGAAGCGATAATTGCCTATCGCACCCTGTTTGCCGATGCGCTGGATATTGCACCGGAGAGCTTGCTGATCGCCTCGACAGGGGTGATAGGCGAAGTGCTGCAGGCAAATTTTATCCTGAATATGAAAGATGAAATCATCGCAAAACTGGGCAGTTGCAGCTGGCAACAGGCTGCAGAAGCTATTCGTACCACCGATACTTTTGCCAAAGGGGCAACCACCAGCTTTGCGCTTGCCGACACGCAAATTACCATAAATGGCATTGCCAAAGGTTCTGGCATGATAGCCCCTGATATGGCGACCATGCTGGCCTATATCGGCACAGATGCCGCTATCAGCCAGGAGTGCCTGCAAATTTTACTGAGCCGTGCAACCGAAAAAAGCTTTAATGCCATCACGGTCGATAGCGATACTTCTACCTCTGACAGTGTTTATTTGGCGGCTACAGGCCAGGCAAAACACACCCCCATCACCGACCCCGATAGCACAGAGGCAACCGTTTTCTATAACGCGCTGCTAGGGATATTGACCGACCTTGCCCAGCAAATTGTGCGCGATGGCGAAGGGGCAAGTAAATTTATCACCATCACGGTAACCGGCGCACAATCAGATAAGGATGCCAAAAAAATTGCCCTGTCCATCGGCAACTCCCCACTGGTGAAAACTGCAATAGCTGGCGAGGATGCCAATTGGGGGCGGATTGTGATGGCAGTTGGCAAATCCGGTGCAGCGGCAGATAGAGACAAATTACAGATTAAAATAGGCGGCTATCTGGTCGCTGAAGATGGCGCAGCGGCAAAGGGCTATGAAGAAGGCCCGATTACCCGGCATATGCAAGGCCAGGAGATAGATATCGAAGTGGATATCGGGCTGAGAGATGGCATGGCGACCATCTGGACGTGTGATTTAACCCATGGCTATATCACCATCAATGGCGATTATCGAAGCTAGCAGAAAGCCCATCCTTAGCCATGTCGGATAAACCTGCCCTTATTGTTCCAGCTATCGCGCTTGTGGATGCAGATAACCGCATTTTGCTTGCCCAGCGCCCGCAAGGCAAGGATTTTGCCGGCTATTGGGAGTTTCCGGGCGGCAAGATAGAAAAAGGGGAAACCCCCGAAAACGCCCTGATAAGAGAGATAAGAGAAGAGCTGGGCGTAGAAACAAAAGATAGCTGCCTTGCCCCGGTCAGCTTTGCCTCTCACAGCTATGAGGATTTTCATCTAATCTTGCTGTTATATATCTGCCGGCGCTGGCAAAACACCCCTGAAGCGCTGGAAGGCGGCGAGATTAAATGGGTGCGGGCAAACCGTCTGCGCGACTACCCCATGCCGCCGGCAAATAGTGAGTTTATCGCGGTGTTACAAGATTTACTGGGTGTCTGAAACATCAAATGCGTCTGAAAAATGCGTGGTCGCACTGCCTCTTTGCAAGGGGCGCGGTTGGCTGGCATCCGGTGCCCAGCCCGTAAGGGTAATCAGCTCTATACTGGCTTTGATCTGGCCATCATCGGTTGCGAAACGCTGGTGATAAATTTCCGCGGCGCGGAAAAAAATCTGTCTGCGGGTGAAATGGGGCAGTTTGCCAAATTGGGCGTTTTGCCCGCCCATGCCGCGAATATCGGCCATTAATCTGAACATATCCGGATAGGTAATGGTCAGCAATTCCGCATCAGCAACCGGCAGGGCAAATCCAGCGCGTTGCAACAGCCCGCCCATATCGCGAATATCGGCCATTGGCATACAGCGCGGGCTGACCCCGCCTGAAATCTCGCTCTCTGCCTCGCTGAGACAAGTGCGCAATTCGCTTAGACTGCGCCCGCCCAGTAAATTTAAAGCTAACAGCCCATCCGGGCGAAGCGCCAGACGCATTTGTGCCAGCAGGCCAGGCAAATCATTCATCCAATGCACATACAAAGCCGATAAAATCAGATCGCAACTGGCCGCGGCAACCGGCAGATATTCTTTTTGGCAGATAATTGTCTGTGCGTTTTTAGCCTGATCGGCTGAGAGGTTTTTTTGTGCCAGCCGAACAAATTCAGCAGCGTGATCAGCCTGTATCAGATGAAAGCCGGTCGGCGGGGCGGGCATTTCAGATAGCGCTGCGGCCATCTGGCCCGAATGACAACCATAATCCAGAATATCGACAAATTGGCGGCGAACAATTTGCAGCCGCTCTATCAGCCTGTCTGTTGCCAATTTCTTTAGAAAGGCAAAGTCAGAAAATCCTGCGGCGGCTTTATTGCGCTGTCTAACCCATCTTTTATGGTCAAAAATTTCCGGCGGTGCTTGTGTCATCCTAGCGCTTTTTCAAAACAGCCAATGGTTCGTGATGAGGGAACGATATTTTTTAAATGCCTTAACCTTTAATTAACCTAACATGATATAGAATGATGGGCAGGAGAAAATAAATGCTGCCTGCTCATATTCCAGATTGGCAGAATATCTTTGCCCGTTTTTTTAACCTTGTCCTGCCGCAAACCTGTCCGATTTGCCAGTCTTTTGTGACAGGAACAGGGCTATGTTCGAATTGCTGGCATGATTTGTGCCCGATTGCCAATCCCTGTTGTGCGGCCTGTGGACGCCCGCTTGCCTATGCCATGCTAGACAGTTTATGTGCGCCCTGCCTGATAAAACCGTTTCCCCTTCGCCATATCAAGGCCGGCTTTTGTTATGATGCGGCCTCGCGCCAGCTTATTTTGCCCTTTAAACACGCTGATAGAATAGATATTGCCCCGGTAATGGCCGCAATGCTCGCCCCTGTATTTAGACAGCTGGCACATAAAGCCGCTATCGTTATCCCGGTACCGCTTCATGCCAGACGATATATAAAACGTCGATATAATCAGTCCGCTGAACTGGCACGCTGGCTATGTCAGCACCATGGCGGCGGCATAGAATTTGCCCCGCAATATTTGTTGCGCACCAAAGCCACCCCATCTATGGCAGGGCTGACAAAAAACCAGCGAGAGCAAAATGTCCGCCGCGCCTTTGCCATTGACCATCCAACAGCCAAAGCCTGTCTGGCTGGCAAAGATATCTTATTGATTGATGATGTGATGACAACAGGGGCAACTCTAACAAGCTGTGCCCAGACTTTACTACAGGCCGGAGCAGCTTCTGTATCTGCCCTTGTTTTCGCGCGGGTGGTATGATTTTGTTTATCCTTCCAGCTATTTTTATCCGGCTCTTGCATTCCTTGCCTGCCCCTTCCATATCAATCATGGAATACTGGATGTAAAAAGGCGCAAAAATGACCGCTCCGCAAATTGATATTTATACCGATATGTTATGCAGCTATTGCGCGCTGGCCAAAAGCCTGTTGAAGGCAAAAAATATATCCTTTCATGAAATTGATGTGACCAGTGACAGCAACGCGCGCGCCGAAATGCGCAAACGTGCAGAAGGCCGGCGCACCGTACCGCAAATTTTCATTGATGATATGCATATAGGCGGGTATGACGATCTGTATCTTCTTGATAAAAAAGGCCTGCTAGACCCGCTTCTGGCAGGGCAAAATAATAATTTATCCAGCTAAAGAGCCTTTATGTCGCCATCTACCCATCTTCCCAAAGCAGCTGTTTTGCAATATACCGCCAGAGGCAGCCAGGAAGAAACCCTGCCCATTGCCGAAGCCCTTATCACCGCGGCTGCCGAAGCTGGGGCAAAGATAATCTGCCTGCCGGAATGTGCAAATTTTCTGGCCGCTGACAAAGCCTCGCTAAAGGCAAAGGCAGAAGATGAGGCCAATAGCCCCTCTCTTGCGCTATTTACCCGCCTGGCAAAAAAACATCAGATAATTTTATCGGCTGGCTCGCTTATGATGGCAGGCGATCAGAAAAAAAATGGCGATGGCAGGCTGGCCAATCGCAGTTTTCTGATAGATGAAACAGGGAAAATTGCCGCCCGCTATGACAAGATCCATATGTTTGACGCTGATGTTGGCGATGGCAAGGCTTACCGCGAATCAGATCATTTCTGTCCGGGCACAAAAATTGTGGACGTTCAGACCAGTACTGGCCATATCGGGTTGTCTGTCTGTTATGATGTTCGCTTCGCCCAGCTATATCGCCAACTGGCGAAAAAAGGGGCAGAGATGTTAACCATTCCGGCTGCCTTTACCCGAACTTCCGGCCAGGCCCATTGGCATATTTTGCAACGCGCCCGCGCCATAGAAACAGGATGTTTTGTGCTGGCCTCTGCCCAGATAGGCACCCATGATGATGGCCGCCAAACCTATGGTCATAGCCTGATTATCAACCCGTGGGGAGAGGTGCTGGCCGATGCCGGCACAATGGAAGAAGGCTTTGTGATAGCAGAGATAGATATCACGGAGGTAGCGGCCGCACGGCAGAAAATCCGCAATCTGCAACATGAGCCGGCTTATCGCTAGATAAGCGATTTATCTCCCATATTCAGATATTTTTGTTCGCGATCTTTTTTCAGCTCTTCCGGGTTCATCACCGATAAATCCTGTAGCTGGCTATCTATCGCGTCGGCCAGATTTTGCAATGCGCGCGTAACCTCGCGGTGTGCCCCGCCCAGCGGTTCTTCGACAATCTGGTCTATCACACCCAGCTCATGCATATCCTGGGCGGTCAGGCGCAAAGCCTCTGCTGCGGTTTGTGCCTTATCGGCACTCCGCCATAAAATGGATGCGCAGCCTTCAGGGGATATGACCGAATACACAGCATGTTCAAACATCACCACCCGGTTCCCGGCGGCCAGCGCAATCGCCCCGCCAGAACCGCCCTCGCCCACAATAGCTGAAATAAGCGGTGTTCTGAGACCCAGACAGGATTGAATGGAACGGGCAATGGCTTCGGCTTGTCCCCGCTCTTCTGCCCCGCGCCCGGGATACGCCCCTGCGGTATCCACAAAGCTGATGACCGGCAAATTAAACTGATTGGCCAAATCCATCAGCCGAATAGCCTTGCGATAGCCTTCCGGGCGCACCATACCGAAATTGCGTTTAACGCGCTGTTCGGTCGTGCTGCCTTTTTCCGTGCCCATCACAATCACAGGACGACCACGAAAACGTGCCATACCGCCAATAATCGCATAATCTTCAGCATAGGCACGGTCGCCTGACAGGGCGATAAATTCATCGAAAATTGTTTCGATTATCTGTACCATTTTCGGGCGTTCAGGATGACGGGCCACCTGTACTTTTTCCCATGCGCCCAGCTTTTTATAGGTTTGTGCCAGCTCGGTATCGATACGTGATTGTAATTTGCCAATCTCTTCGGCGATATTCACGCCGGAATCGCCGCCCAAATGGCGCAATTCCTCGATTTTGCCTTCCAGTGCAGCTATCGGCTTTTCAAAATCCAAAAAGTGACGCATCTAACAAACCATTCATCTATCGACTAACTTTGTGAAGATATACTGAGCTACCCTCTCACTCTATATCTTTACTTGTTTTCCGCATTTTTCGCAAGCGGGTGGGCGCTAGCGACCAGCCCCTGAAGGCGTTCCGGGCGGGTGCGGGTATAAATTTGCGTGGTCGCTATATCCGCATGTCCCAGCAAGGCTTGAAGGGTACGCAAATCTGCCCCTCTGTTCAGCATATGGGTGGCAAATGAATGGCGCAAAATATGCGGGCTTACCCGGCTGGCATCGATACCGGCTATCCGGGCGATTTTTTTTAATAACAGGCTAAAGGACTGGCGGTTCATTTCCCTGTCCCGGCCGGATAATAGCTGATCTGTATGGGTTATCGGGCCATCCTTATCACGAAAAGCCAGCCAGTCCAGCGCCCGTTGCAGTGCAAGCTCGGTAATTGGTACCAGACGTTCCTTGCCGCCCTTGCCGGTTATCATCAGCGCCGATTTTTGCGGCGCTATATCCTGGATTTTCAGCCCTAGCAATTCCGAGATACGCAAGCCGCCCGCATATAACAGCTCTAGCGCGGCTTCCATCCGCAAATCATCCGGGGGCGGCAATTTTCGGGCAGCGGCCAGCAAGCCCAGCACTTCTTCTTCACCCAGACTTTTCGGCAGGCTTTCCGGCAATTTGGGGCTATCCAGAAATTGTACAGGGTTATCGGTGCGATAGCCATCTGCGACCATCCAGCTCATAAATTGGCGAAGGGTACTAAGGCGTCTGGCACGGGTGCGCGGCAAAAGACCTTCTGCCTCCCAGCCTTTGATTAGCCGGCGCAAATCATGGGCGTCCATTTCACGAAAATCTGTGTCTATCTGCCGAGCGGTAAGATGCAAATCTGTCTCATAGGCCAGCAAGCTATTTGCCGCTGCGGCTTTTTCAGCTGCCTGGGCTTGCAAAAAACGATTAATCAGCCGGGTCTGACCCTCAGGTAATGCCGTCATGTTTTTCTAGCCCTTGCCCGTTTAGGTAGATATCTGCGGCCCGTTAGGAAGCGAGGGCAAAATTCGCCCGTAACAGATGCGCCTTTACAATATCTTCTGCCAGCTGATCGGCCACAGATTGCAAGCCGACCTGTTGCAGGCTTTTGATAATTTCTGCAGCATCCACCGGTTCTATCCAGCCGAGCGCAACAGGCTGTACCAGCATAGCGGCCAGCAAGGCCGTTTCGGCTATATTCCCTTTTTCTGCCAATTGCCTTAAGGCCAGAAGATGGGTCGCAGAAAGCCGGTGATAGGCCGGTTTTACCGGCCGGGGGGTAAATAAATCCGGCGCAGTATTTGTTAGCATAGCTGTCCAGTCCTGTTGCAAGCCGACAGAACCTTGTGCTTCCAGAACAGGTAATAAAGGCCAGGCATTGGCCATTTCTAAATCTTCTGCCTGCCAGCTTTGCCCCTTTGCCGCGGCCAGCACATTTTTAGCGCTTTTTCCCAGCTCTGAGCCTGCGCTTACGGCAACTGGCAGCTCATCAGACGGCGCAGAAAGGCTGAGCATAAGGGCAAAATCCTTTTGTACCTCTGCATCGATGGCCGGGGCTGTCTCGCTATCTGCTGTCTGGCCAAGGCGTTGCTGAATGAGGCTGGCATAGAGATCCAGCAATAATTCTGGCCGGCCAGAGCGTATCTCTGTTTCAAAGGCGCGCCGGATCAGAATATTAGTGTCGGCTTCCTTGCGCAGTGCCAGCCCGACCCATAAGGACGCGCTGACCAGCGCATCATGGCGGGCAGCGGTTTGCCCAAAAGCATCCTGGCCATCCAATGTGGCCAAAGCCGCTTCGGCCGGCATCGGGGCTTCCAGCAAGGAGCGCCAGATTTGTTCGATTGGCTCGCGTTTTTGCAAGCCGCGCTCCAGCATCATAAAACTGGTCTTCAATGCGGCATCTGCAGCCAGATATCGAAAATTCGAGGCCGCCTGTATCATGGATGACGGCATTTGCTCAAAGGCGGCCAACGATATTTGTTCATGCGCGGCATCCATTAAAACCAGATCCACACTATCCAGCGTCGCCAGATCCAGCGATATCTCTGCCTCAGAGCCCAAAAGCTTATCTACCAGCTGAAAGAAATTTACATCTTCCCCGCCACTGGCTTTCAGAATGTCGGCGGCAAAACGGGCATTATTTTTATCGCCTGCCAGCAACGCACAAATAATACGTGACTGATGCCAGAAATCATCCAGTGTCAATTGCGCCTTTTTTTCGGCATCCCGGCAGGCGGTATCATCTGCCTGGCGGATCAGGTCATATTCAACTTGCCAGCGTTTCCATTCAGCCCATCTGTCCTCTTCTGGTAGCATCCGCACAATTTCGGCCAGCGCATCAGATTGCCCGGCCTTTGCCAACCAGTTCAGCCGTGTGGAGACCAGCTCTTCGGCAACCGATCCTGCTCCTTTTGGCGGCACAGCGGCAATTGCCATAATTTCAAAAGTCAACTGGCTTAAAATAGGCGCACTGCCCATCGCTGGTACATTACGCAATAAATAAAGGGCTGTTTCAGCATCTGAATCAGACCAGATAAGCGCATTTAGATCCTCTGAGAGAGTGGCAGCACGTTTTAGCCCGACAGAGGCCAGGCTGACCCTGGAGACAGATCGCCGCGCAAGAGAGGTGGCAGGCAAATCATTGCGCGTACGCACAAGGGCTGGCGTGCCATCATTTGCCGGCAGCTCGCCCTGTTCTTCTGCGGCCGCATTTTGTGTGTCTGTCCGTGCGAGCGGGCTTGCCGCTTCTGGCTGAATATCCGGCAGAACAAAAATTTCGCCTGCATTTGCTGCATCGCTGCCAGGGGTTTTATCACTGGCAGCCGTGCTATCCGGGGCAACCGCGCTATCGGCTGAACTGTCAGCTGTCTTTGGCGCGGTTTGCCCCAGCTGCAATAAATTTACCGGGGCGTCCTCGCGCCCCTGTGCCGCCGCAGGATGCCCCATCGCCGGCAACAGAAAGCTGGCAACACAAAAGGCGGCCATTCCGGCCTTTGACAGGCGGGTTCGGACAGTCATCCGGCTATTGAACAAAGGTTTCATTTGGCACAACCTTTGTGATGATTTTTGTTGGTGCAGGAATATGCCAATTGGCCAGAAATACAGCCCCTGCCAGCCCCAGAACAACAATAATCAGCATTGTGATTTTCATCGCATTCATAAACCCTCACCTCTCATCTAGTCCGCCACATTCATTAATATTTTTTTCGGCTTTTCTTCGGCTTTTTTCCTATCTGTCTTGCCATAGGCGACAGATTTTGGCAAATCTGCCTGAACGCCAAACCAGCACTGCCAGCCTGTTTGCTAGAGCAAAAATATGGCAGGGATAAGGCGAAAAATATAAAAACCGAAACCATCCTTCAGATATCACGCGCAAATCTTGTCTTTGACCACTTAACCAATGGCGGGAAATCAGCTATAGATAGGGCTGTTTTAACACCTTTTTGGAAATATCCTGGTTTTTAAGCGTTTTGCCATGTCTTTTTCTGCCTCGCTGATAAAAAAATTCCGTTCTGATATTGATGGCGATTATCGCTGTCTGGACACCAGGCCACTGGTACTGGTTGGGCTGATGGGTTCGGGCAAATCAGCACTTGGCAAGCGGTTAAGCGTTGCGCTTTCCCTGCCCTTTATCGATAGCGATATGCTGGTCGAAGAAGAGGCCGGCATTTCCATTGCCGAAATCTTTGAACTGGCAGGCGAGGCCCGTTTCAGGGAAATGGAACGCCGGATCATCTTAAATGTGCTACAAAAGGGAAGCTGTGTTTTATCCACCGGGGGCGGCGCTTTTTGCAATCCCGAAACCCGTGCCGCGATAAAGGAAAATGCGCTGAGCATCTGGATTGATTCCACGCCGGAAACCTTATTATCACGCATTGGCAATCCGGCTTCGCGCCCCTTATTGACCACAGGCGATCCGCTAGAGATTTTAACCAGATTGCGAAAAGAGCGCGCCGCTGCCTATTCAGAGGCAGATTTATGCATTCGCACAGGCAAGCAATCCCACAGAACAGCGATGAAAAAGCTGCTTGGCACATTAAGCGAGGCAGGCCATATTGAGCAGCTATTGCCCCGCCCTGCCAGATGAATTAGATTTTTAGAAGATGTCTGATACCATACAAAAAATTCATATCGACCTTTCGGCAAATAGCTATGATATTCTGATCGGCCGCAATTTGTTTACCGCGGCGATGGCTGAACTTCTGCCCTTTATTGAAAATCGGCAAATTATCCTGATTTCTGATGAACAGGTAGGGTCTCTCTATCTGGAAAAAATAGAAAATGCCCTGACCCCTCATGCACGCTCCATCCATCGCGCCCTCGTTCCGGCTGGCGAAGCCAGCAAATCCTTTGCCTGTTTTGAAAAGTTGATAAATGAGATATTGGCCTTGAATATCGACAGGCGCGCGCTGATTATCGCCATTGGCGGCGGGGTGGTCGGCGATCTGGCTGGCTATGTGGCGGCCAATCTGCTAAGGGGCATAGATTTTATTCAGGTGCCGACCAGCCTGCTGGCACAGGTAGATAGCTCGGTTGGCGGCAAGACAGGCATAAACACCCCTGCTGGCAAAAATCTGGTCGGGGCATTTTATCAGCCCAAAATGGTGCTGGCCGATATTGAAATGCTGTCCAGCCTGCCGCTTCGTGAATTAAAGGCTGGCTATGCAGAAATTGTGAAATATGGCTTGCTGGGTGATGCCGATTTTTTTGACTGGCTGGAAGTAAATGGCGCAGAATTGCTGGCTGGCAATCCCGACAAGCTGGCAGAAGCGGTGCGCATTTCCTGCCAGGCCAAAGCAGATATTGTTTCCCGCGATGAAAAGGAAGCTGGCCAGCGCGCGCTGTTAAATCTGGGGCATACTTTTGCCCACGCCCTGGAGGCAGAAGCCGGATATGATGGCCGTTTGTTGCATGGCGAGGCGGTGGCGTGCGGCCTGCGGCTGGCCTTTGGATTTTCGCGCCATCTGGGGCTGTGTTCTGGCCAGGATGAGATGCGGGTAGCTGGCCATTTGCAAGGGCTTGGCTTGCCTGCCGCGCTGGGTGATTTGCCGGTGATTGCTGATATGACCAGTGCCCAAATTATCGGCCATATGCGTAAAGATAAAAAAGCCAGAGACGGGAAGCTGACCTTTATTCTGGTAGAAAAGATTGGCAAGGCCTTTATTGAACATCACATTGATGAACAAGTCTTGCATGACTATCTGGAGAGCTGTCGATAATGTGGCTATCCCTTACCGGGCTAATCGCCCTTATTCTGTTATTGATTTTGTTATCCGCGTTTTTTTCAAGTGCAGAAACCGCGCTGACAGCTGCTTCTGAAGCGCGGATGCGTCAATTGGTCAAGCGCAAGGGCAATCGCCAGGCCGCGCGGGTAGAAGCCCTGCAAACCAAAAGAGAGCAGCTGATCTCAACAATTTTGATTGGCAATAATGCGGTGAATATTATGGCCTCGGCTTTGGCGACTTCTGCGGCCATTGCCCTGACAGGCGATAGCGGGGTGGCACTGGCCACATTGGTGATGACCATTATCATTGTGCTATTTGCCGAAGTGCTGCCAAAGAGCTATGCCCTGAATCATGCCGACAAGCTTTCCTTGCGTATCGCCTTGCCAGTGCAAATTGTTGTGTGGCTACTGACCCCTTTGACCTGGCTGTTAAATCTGCTGGTGATGAAAATCCTGCGTACCGATAAGATGGGCGTTACCTCGCGCGAGGATGAGCTGCGCGGGCTAATAGACTTGCATAGTCAGGATACCGATGCAGACGGGCGTGAAACCGGGGCGATGCTCTCTTCGGTACTGGATTTAGGTGAAATTTCTGTTGAGGAAATTATGACCCACCGCGCATCGGTCAGTGCGGTCAATGCTGACGATGACCCGGAAGAAATTTTGCGCTTTGTGTTAAAATCGCCCCATACGCGCCATCCGGTCTATTCTGGCAAGCCGGAAAATATTATTGGCGTGCTGCATGTCAAGGCGTTGTTAAGGGCGATAGAGGAAAATAGCGCACGTGATATCACTGGCCTTTCTGTTGCCGATATTGCAACCGAGCCCTATTTTATTCCTGAAACCACCCAGCTTTTTGCCCAGCTTCAGGCCTTTCGCAAACGGCGCGAGCATTTTGCCATTGTCATTGATGAATATGGCGATTTGCGCGGTATTGTCACGCTAGAAGATATTCTGGAAGAAATTGTAGGCGAAATTGATGATGAACATGATGAAGGGCTTCTGGAGGTAAAGCTGCAGTCAGATGGCTCCTATATTGTTGATGGGTCGGTTACGTTGCGTGATCTGAACCGTATTCTGGATTTGGAATTGCCCGATGACAAAGCCTCCACCCTGGCAGGGCTTATCATTTATGAAAGCCGACATATTCCGGCAATTGGCCAGGAATTTCGCTTTCACGGGGTACGTTTTCGTATCCGCAACCGTTCTGGAAATCAGCTTACCTCTATCCGCCTATGGTGCAATGATAGCCCTGTGGATACCGCCTCTTGAATATTGGCCATTTTAAAAAATGAGCCTGTTAAAATGTAATGGAGTAAAAAATGAGCCTGTCTGCCCCTGTCAAAAGAGACGCCCGGCATTTGCGCCGTATATCCTGTGAGGGCTTTGCCAGAACGGATGGCTTGCTGGACATTGAAGGCGAGCTTATCGATACGAAACATTATGATTTTCCATCTGCCGCGCATGGCACAATCGCTGCTGGCAGTCCGATACATCATATGCAGGTGCGGATTACCATTGATTTTGATATGACCATAATCGCTGCCGAGGCAGTGACCCTGCATGGCCCGTATCATATCTGTCCAAAGGGGGCAGAAAATATTGATGGGCTGGTCGGGCTGACCATTGGCCCTGGCTGGAAGCGCAAGGTACAACAGGCGATTGGCGGGCCAAAGGGCTGTACCCATATCACCGAATTAATGGGACCAATTGCCACCACCGCCTTTCAAACCCTCTATGGTGAAAAAGCCCGCCAGAGGCGCATGGCAGGTCATAGTGACACGTCTGATATTGAAACGCCGCTCCCCTCGCTTGCTAATAGCTGTATTGCCTATGCTGAAGAAAAATAAAGACGAAAAAAAATGGCGCTGGCTAGTTGCGCTGGATAGTGATTTGCAGGGCATGAATAGGCCCTGCCAGTAAATCTGCCACCGCCTGATTAACCGCCCGATGGGCGGCCACTCTGCTTAGCCCTGCCAGTTTTTCTGCGCCAATGGTCACCTCAAAATGACTTTGCCCGCCAGGGCGTGCGCCGGCATGACCGGCATGTTGCCAGCTGACATCCTCTACCTGCAGGAAATGAGGGTGCAAGTGCTCTTTCAGTCGAGCTTCTATGGCCTGTTTTACACTATTTTCATCAGATTCAGACATTTTGCACCGCCATGCTAAACTATAAGAACATCAAGGGACTTTACCAGTTTTCAGAATATAGCAAAAAACCCCTGAACAGAAACTTGTATTCATATCTTTGAACCCTATAGTCTAGGCATATGAGAACAAAACGCCAGATAAAAGAGCCGTTAAAGCTGAAAACAGCTGTCCCGCCCCTGACAGAGGGGAATGGGCGTATCTGCATGGCAGAGGGCTGTATGTGTGACGCGCCCTATCCTGCCCCACGCAACCGTTCAGAATTGCGTAGCTATATCTGGTTTTGCCTGGATCATATCCGCCATTATAACAGTAGCTGGAATTATTATGACGGCATTGAAGGAGCGGCGATGGAAGAGGAAATTCGCCGTGCCACTACCTGGGAGCGGCCAAGCTGGAAATTTGGCACAGGCCCGTCTGCGGCGGCAGCCTCCTCTGAGCCTTTTGACGACAAGTTCGGATTTTTTGATACAGAAAGCCAGCGCCCGCATCCGGCAATGAACGGATTAAGTGCAGAAGAAAGAAAAGCCTGGGCATTGTTTGATCTCTCCCCTGATACAGATATGGCAGAGGTTAAAAAACGCTATAATGAATTGGCCAAATCCCTGCATCCCGACCATAATAAAGATGACCCAAGGGCGGAGGAAAA
>CBFIAD010000016.1:0-29714 GCA_965660495.1 Puniceispirillaceae bacterium (SeqCode) | reverse complement strand
TCATCATCGATAATTTAATGAATAGAAACCGGCGTATCGGCCCCGCCCCCAGCGTGGCAGCTATGGCGAGATACCGGCTATCAAAGCGCCGCCAAGACGGGGCAAGAGAGAGCATCACATATGGAAAGACAAACAGGCAATGCGTCCAAATCAATGCCAAAAACACCCCGTCAAAGCCCAGCCAAATCAGCAGAATTTGCATCCCGAACAAAAAGGCAATTTGCGGGAGCAACAAGGGGATATATATCAGCCTCTCGAAATGGGTGTCCCGGCAAGTGGGTTGTGTTTCCAGCCATAAAAGCGCGAATACAACACATACCCCTGCTGAAACCAGCCCCAAAATCAGGCTGTTCAGACTCGCCTGCCCCAGGCTGATATAGGCATATCCCCATGCTGCAACCCCCCATTTATCCGGCAAGGCAGAGGGATAACGCCAAATATCGGCAAATGCCCAGATAATCGCCGCCAACATCCCAGCCACCGCCATCACACATGGCCATATGGCCAGAAACAAGCCTGTCTTTTTTAAAAATGCCGCCAGCCTTGCAGGTAGCTGACTAAACCGCCATCCCGCTGCACTAAAGCGTGCCATCCCTGTTAATAGCGCGCCATCCAGCCCCATCCATGCCACACAGGCCAGCAAAGCACAGCCTAATTGCATGACCGCCGCCGCCGCGGCAATAAACTGATAGGAAAGGTCGGGATCGCGAAACCAGGTCAATATCCGCACTGCCAGAGGGGCAGGGGTGGAAGGGGCAAGAATAATCGCCATATCCACTACTGATATCGCAAATACCATGACGATCAACACTGCCAGACGCAACCGAACGGCCAGTTGCGGCTGTACCAAATGCATCCAGCCTGCCAATGGCCCATAGCCTAGCGTTGCCGCACTATCCAGCAAGGGGCGCACCTTTATCTGGCTTAAGGCAGATAGCCCCATCAGCAACAAAAAGGGTAATTCCTTGGCAATCAGAGCCAGAATCAGCACCCCGCCATTTTCATCCGGAACAATATTGAGATTGGGCGGCCGCTCCCACCCCGTTAGCCAGGGCGAGGCAAGCCGGGATAGCCAGCCGCTGGGCTGAAGCAGAAATAAAAATCCGACCGCGATAGTGATATGCGGCACAGAAAGAAGCGGCGATATCAGCCGGAATAAAAAGCCGGACTGACCCTGTCCATAGATTAGCGCCAGCAAAAATATCGCCAGCCAGTAAGATAAAAAAGTCGAGACAAAAGCAATAGTCAGGCTAAGCCAAAGCGAGCGTTGCAAGCCGGGCTCTGCCAGAAAATCGGCAAAAGGCTGAAAGGAAAAATGCATCCCGCCCAAAGGCGGAAACCAGCCAAGCGCTGGCAGGACAGCCCCCAGCAATCCCGCCCCAACCGGCAACAGGCATAAAAGCAGGATAGCAAGCCTTACCATTTTACCCTGTCCCTGATAACCAGCTTACCGCTCCCGGGTCGTAAAAAGTCTAATTTGCCGAATAGCGTTCTGCCCAGGCGCGCTCAATAACCCCAACCCAGCTTGGATGCGGTTCTGGCAGGGTGCGGTTCAAATCTGCCGGGCTGAGGGTAGCCAGACCGCGCGGCAATGCGGCAAAGGCGGCCGCCTTGTCAGCAGGCAATTTCGGAATAGACAAAACCGTTGGGTCGCCCCAGATTTCGGGATTGGCTTTGCGAATTTGTGCCTCGGGCGATAACAGGAAATCAGCCAGCAGCTTGGCACCTTCCGGGGCAGAGGCATTAAAGGGGATCGCCACAAAATGGACATTGGCCAGCGTTCCGGATTGATGAATATAGCTGCGTACAGTATTGGGCAAAATCCCCTGCGAAATGCCGTTTGAAAATTCTGCCGGATTAAAGGCCATCGCAATAGCCAGCTCGCCATCGCCCAGCAATTGCACCATCGCGGTATAATTGGCCGGATAATTCACCCCCTGGCGCCAGAGATACGGGCGCACCCTGTCCAGCCAGACAAATAGCGGGGCAAGCGCTGTTTTTGTATCGGCTGTATCGGCTGGCCGGGCAAAGACAGATCTGTCCGGCGTCACTTCCAGCAAAATCTGCTTTAGAAAGCTGGTACCGGTAAAATCGGGGGGCTGGGGAAAGGTAAAACGGCCCGGGTTGTTTTCTATCCACCTGGCCAGAGCCTCGGCCGAGCGTGGCGGTTCTGGCACATACTGGCTATCATATCCAAAAACCAGCTGGGCACGCCCCCATGGTGATTCCAGCCCGTCTGTCGGATTGGCAAAATCACTGACGATGCCAGGCAGGGCTTCTTTATCTGTATAGGAAAAGGCGGGCAGGTTAAACGCCCAGCTATCCGAGCGCAGCAATGACTGGCGCTTAAGAGAGGCAAAATTCTCGCCATTCACCCAGACCAGATCCACCGACCCGCCGGTATTTTTACCAGCAGATTTTTCTGCCAGAATACGCGAGACCGCGTCGGCTGTTTCGGTCAGCTTGACATGCACCACACTCACCCCATAGCGCGATTTTAGCTGGCTGCCTGCCCAGGCAATATAGCTGTTGATCTGGGGCGAGCCGCCCCAGGCATTGAAATATACTGTCTGGCCTTTGGCTTTTTTTATCAGACTGTCAAAATTTTCTGCCCCGATAGCCGTGCCGGATAAGGAAAAGATCACACTCAGCAATGCGGTCAGCCCAAGCGTCAAAGATTTAAGTGAAGAAAGAAAATGGCTCATGCGAAAACGCCTTTTGATGTTAAGTTTTACCGATGCGCAGCTAATCCTCAATGCCAGAAGCCTTACCTGTTATAATTTGACGCAACGCCAGTCTACCCTAATTTCGTTAAATAAGGTTTAATAAATCATAACTATTTTCTATGGGTGCTATCTTTTGGCTTGTCTGGCTGGCAGATTATCCCTAGAGCTGGCAAAATTATGCCCCAATGCATCCTGCATATTTAATCAGGGCAGGATTGACACATAAGCGAGGCTGTCTGAGATATGCTTATCCTGAAAAATGCCGCCCTTGCTTTTGGGCAAGCCCCGCTATTTTCCCCGCTAAATTTTGAGATTGCTGGCGGCGAGATATGCGTATTGAGTGCGCCAAGCGGGGCAGGAAAATCCACGCTGCTGCGCTGGATTGCCGGCATCCCTACCGAGGGGCTGGAGGCAGAAGGACATATCTGGCTAAAGGGACGGCAAATAGATAGCTTGCCAGCAGAAAGGCGGCGCGTCGGGCTGATGTTCCAGCAACCTTTATTATTCCCCCATCTAAGCGTTGGCGATAATCTGGGCTTTGGTGTGCCGGCATCGGTGCGAGGGCAAGCGCGCAAATCCCGAATAGAGGACGCTTTGCACATAGCCGGTCTGGAGGGGATGGGTGCGCGCGATCCAGAAACCCTGTCAGGGGGTCAGCAAGCCCGCATCGCACTGCTTCGAACCTTGCTGGCAGAGCCAGAAGCCCTGTTGCTGGACGAGCCTTTTTCCAGCCTGGATGACGCGCGGCGCACAGATATTGCCCGGCTGGTAAAAAGCGAGGCGGAAAGGCGGAACTTGCCGGTATTGCTGGTAAGCCATGATCCGCGCGATTTAGACGCTGCTACAGATAAAGTGGTAGAGCTTTAAAAATACAATCTAGCCTGCTAACATTTTTGCGATCATTTTCGCGCTTGCATCTGTTTTGGCAAGGTGCAAAAACGCCCTTCTTTCACGATCATATAATGCCTGTTCTGAACTTTCAGCTGGCTCTTCTTCATCGGCAACCATGATACTGGCAATAGCCATCGCCACCACTTTATTATGGGCAGTGAACACCCCTTTATCCACGCCATCTTGCATGAAATTATCCATTTTGGTCGTCAGGCTATGGCTGGCCAGCCTTACTTCTGGAACAGGCAGAACCTGAAAGCCCTTTGTCATCTGTTCGGCTTCCTTGATAGCTCTGGCAAGCAATCTGTCACGGCTCATAATAGCGATATCATGACCTTGCCGGAAATATTCCAGTTTAGCGGAAAGCTGGGGCGAGCTACCTGTGCGGCCATAGCCAATTTGCATCCAGCTTTTCCAGGCCGCTTCTTCCCAATCTCCGGTTTTGGCATACCAGCGCAAATAGGTCTCTTTTACCCCGCCGCCGCTGGGCACAAGGCCGACCCCTGCCTCTACCAGCCCCAGCACAGAATTATTATGTACTACCAGCTTATCGCAATGCATCAACACCTCAAACCCGCCTCCTGCGGCCAGCCCAGATGGCGCGCCAATGACCGGAACAGGGCTATATTTCAAAGCTTTTACCGCCTGTTGGAACCTGTCCAGAAAGGCATCCATTTCGATAAAATCGCCTGTGTTAATCAGCGCCTGAAAATGATTTAGATCCACCCCGGCGGAAAAATGCTGGGCATCATTATGGATAATAATGGCGCGCCCGTGATCAGCTGCCGCGGCATGAACAATCTGCATCGATAAATCATTTAAGGCATTGGCCTTGGAATGAAATTCAACCAGCCGTAAATCCCCCTCCAGCCGATAAAGGCTGGCCGCCTCATTTCTGGCTAATAGCTCTACCGAACGCCGCATCATTGAAAAGCGCATCGCCCCCTCTGGCAGGCTAACAGGCTGGTAGCCTTTTTGTTCAACATATATTTCCAGATTTTTGCCCTTCACGCGGTAATAGGGCTGCGTGCGCTGTGCCAGCTGTGGCGGTAAGGGCAATGCCATCTGTGCGGCCAGGCCGCGCAAGCGTTCCAGACCTATCGCATCTATCATCTCAAACGGGCCGCGTTGCCAGTTAAAGCCCAGCTTCATCGCATCATCAATATCCTGGGGCGAGCTGGTAATATCGGGAACAAGGCTGGCAGCATAGGATAAAATACGCAGCAATACGCGCCGGGCAAAGGCTCCTTGCGGGCTATTATCTTCAAAGATGGCGTCCAATGGTTCGGCCTGTGCGGCCTGATATTGGGCTGCGCGTATAGCAGCTGGATGCAGCTGGCCAGATGCCGCTATCCAGCCCTTATCCACCCCGCCCGTATCGACCGCGCGAACCTCTTGCCCCTGTTCCCCGTGCCGATAAAAGCCGCCCTTACCTTTATTGCCAGTATAGCCATCTACTATCATTTTTTGCACCATTTCCGGCGCAAAACCGACCTCATGGAACGCATCGCCCTTTGGCAAAATACTGGCAAGAGAGGCCACCACATCAACCATCAAATCAATGCCTATCAGGTCATACAAACCGAAAATGCCTGTCTTTGGAATGCCCATTGGTCGGCCGATAAGGGCATCGGCATCTTCCAGCGCAATACCGGCTTCCAGTGCTTCATGCAAGCCAACCTGCAAGGCAAACACCCCCACACGGTTGCCCAAAAATCCTGGCGTGTCTGAACACCGCACTACCCCTTTTCCCAGCACCTCATCATTAAACAGCGCCAGCCTGTCCAGGATTTCTGCTTTTGTCTCTGCCCCGCTTACCAGTTCCAGCAAGCGCATATAGCGCACCGGATTAAAATAATGGGTAATAGCAAAACGGGCGCAAAAATCAGAAGCCATATCTGCGGTTAATAGCGATATAGGAATGGTGGAGGTATTGGAGGTCACCACGCAATCGGGCGATATGGTCTGATAAAGGCGTTTATATAACGCCTGTTTAACCGGCAGCTGTTCTATCACCGCCTCTATAATCAGATCGCATTCTGCCAATTGGTCAAAATCTGCTTCCATATCCCCTGTGGTAATCTTGTCAGCAATAGAAGGGTGCATAAATTGTGGCGGCTCGGATTTCAGTAATCTTTGAATAGCCTGTTCTGCCGGATTGTGTTCCTGGCCAGTTCTGGCCGGCAAATCCAGTAGCAATACCGGCAAGCCGGCATTGGCAATCTGGGCGGCGATACCGCTGCCCATCGTACCTGCACCAATCACGGCAATCCTTGAAAAACTCTGTGCCGCAGACATCTAACACCCTCGCTGTAAATTTAAGTAAAAACGGATAAGCGCCCTGTAAGAGATGGCCTATTCCGGCGCACCCAAAAAGGGCAATAACGCGGCATTTACCGCATCCGGACTTTCAGATGGCAACATATGCCCCGCACCTGCTATTTCAACCAGCTGGCTGTTTTTTATGGCCGCTACCAGCTCTCGCCCCTTTTTTATCGGCGTCATTTTATCTGCACCTGCCAGAATGATCAGCGCAGGCAGATTTATCTGCGAGGCAGCCTCTGCCCCTTTATCATAGTGATTACAGGCTTGCAGATCAGTATAGAGGCTGGCGGTATCATTGCCAGCCATCAGGGCGCGGCCAAAACCAAGATGCGAGAAACCAGGCTGGGTATTATCATAAAAATGCGCCGCCTCTCCATGTCCCCAGCCGGTCATCATCTTTATCGCGGCAGGCTGTTTATCCTGTGCTGCCGATACCAGATAATCATTGACCGGTATGGCCAGAGCACTGGCAATGATTACCAGCTTTTCTGTACGTTCAGGATAGCGTGCGGCCAACTCCAGTGCGACAAGTCCGCCTTGTGAATGGCCTATTATGACCGCTTTTTTAATATTTTGTGCATCCATCAGCGCGATGACCCAATCGGCCATTTGCTGGATACTGGCAAGGGGCGTCCCTTTCGAGAGGCCATGTCCCGGAAAATCGGGGGCAAGAATATTAAAGCCCTGATAGGCAAAATAACGCGATTGCAATACCCAGCTTAAATGGGATTGTCCGCTGCCATGCAGGAAGATCAGGAAAGGGGCATCGGGGCGATGGTCTCTACCGCCTGTGGAAAAATAGCTCTTATGATTTAGACATTCTGCAAACATGACCCCCCCCTAGCCTCTGGTCTTTTTGCGTGCAGCCCGAAAGCCCAATTCAAAATCAGCCTTGATATCTTCAATATCTTCCAGTCCGACCGAGAGACGGATCATATCATCACTGAGCCCGCCCTGTTTCATGGCTTCGGCATCAATATGGGAATGGGTGGTACTGGCCGGGTGGATAACCAGCGTTTTTGCATCGCCCACATTGGCCAGATGCGAGGCAAGCTGAACAGATTCAATAAAGGCGCGGCCAGCATCGCGCCCGCCCTTAACCCCAAAGCTGATAATAGAGCCAGCCCCGCGCGGCATCAGGCGGGTAGCGATTTCATGGCCTGGATGGTCAGGCAGATTGGGATGGCGTACCCATGCTACATCCTCATGGCCTGATAAAAATTCCAGCAAGCCGAAGGTATTATCCATATGGCGCTGCATACGCAATGGCAGGGTTTCCAGACCTTGCAATAGATGAAAGGCATTTGTAGGCGACAGGCAGGGGCCAAAATTATACATCGCCTCGGCACGGAATTTTGCGGTAAAGGCAACCGGCCCATATTCCTGGTGAAAATTAATGCCGTCCATAGAATAATGCGGCTGGGAAATAGTGGGGAATTTATCATTTTGCCCCCAGTCAAAATTGCCGCCATCCACAACCGCCCCACCAATGGCTATACCATGTCCGCCCATCCATTTGGTCAGGGAATGAATAATAATATCCACGCCCTTGGTTACAGGTTTTAACAGCCACGGGGTGTTAAAGGTTGCATCGATCATCAAGGGTATGCCGGCTTTATGGGCAATATCGCTCACCGCTTCGATATCCAAAATATCCAGGCCAGGATTGCCTATAACCTCGCCAAAAATCAGTTTGGTGTTTGGCTGTATCGCATCTTTAAAGGCCTGCGGGTCAGTGGCATTTACAAAGCTGGTCTTTATACCAAAACGCGGCAGGGTATATTTCAGCAGATTCACATTTGCCCCATATAGCTGGGCAGAAGCCACAATATGATCGCCTGCCGAACATAAGGTCAGGACAGCAGAGGACAAAGCCGCCATTCCAGAGGCGGTTGCGGTACAGGCAGCTGCCCCTTCCAAAGCTGCGACACGCTGTTCCAGCACCGCAACAGTCGGGTTTGAAATGCGCGAATATAAATGCCCGCCCACTTCCATATTATATAAAGCAGCGGCATGGCGCGTATCTTTAAACACATAAGAAGTGGTCTGGTGAATAGGGACAGCACGCGAACCATGGCGCTCATCGGGTATATGCCCGGCATGCAGGCTCAGCGTATCGAATTTATAATCATCGCTCATTCGATTTGTCCCTTTTTTCAATTATTCACTAAAACCCGGCCAATCTGGCAAGAATTCGCCTATCTGGCAAGCCATTCAGGGCGCATGGCCAATATATCAGGCCCTGCACCTCTGATTTTAGCCGACAGGGCTTCGATTTGCGGCAAACAGCTGGTGTTATAAATCTGGCAAGTCATCTGTTTGGCTGCCAGAAATTCCGGCGAAAAGGCCTGTGTTGCTGCCTCACTGGCAATATATGCAGATTTGGCCATCTGCCAGCCACCACATAAATAGCCCAGCAGCATCAACCAATCCACCCCGCTTACTGCTGCATCGCGTGGGCTGTTTGCCCGGCCACATAATACATCCAGCGTTTTTCTGGCTATGGACAGGCTAGAGTGCATTGGTGCAGACAGGCTATCTGGCAGCACAGCCATATCGGCTTCAATCTCATCCAATAATTTTTTTACCCCCGCCCCATTATCGCGCAAAGTTTTACGAAATAGCAGGTCATTTGCCTGAATAGCGGTTGTCCCTTCATAAATCGGCAGGATACGAGCATCCCGGAAATGCTGGGCAGCGCCTGTCTCCTCAATAAAGCCCATACCGCCATGTACCTGAACCGCATCCGAGGTGAGTGTGACAGACCTCTCGGTAAGCCAGCCCTTTATGATCGGTATCAAAAGAGAGGCACGCTGGTCTTCAGAAGGTTTTTTATCCTCTTCTGCGTGATGGGATTTATCCAAAGCTGCCCCGCCCACAAGAATAAGGGCACGCATCGCTTCAATTTCTGCCCGCATCACCGAGAGCAGACGCAACACATCCGGATGGTCGACAATAGGCGTGCCTTCGCTGCGTTCCAGAGGCGTGCCCTGTATGCGGTTCATGGCATAGTCAACAGCTTGCTGATAGGCGCGTTCAGCAATCGCCAACCCCTGAAGCCCTACGGCAAAACGGGCGTGGTTCATCATGCCAAACATAATTTCCAGCCCTTTATTTTCCTCGCCTACCAGATAGCCTATCGCCCCGCCTTTTTCGCCATATTGCAACACAGCTGTCGGAGAGGCCTTAATGCCCAGCTTTTTTTCAATCGACAGGCATTTTACATCATTACGTGCGCCAAGGCTGCCATCCGGATTCACCAGAAATTTCGGCACAATAAAAACAGAAATCCCCTTCACCCCTTCGGGCGCATCCGGCGTGCGTGCCAGAACCAGATGAATGATATTTTCAGCCATATCATGCTCACCATAGGTGATATAGATTTTCTGGCCAGTAATCAGATAATGATCGCCATTGGGTATCGCCCGGCTCTTAATTGCTGCCAGATCGGTTCCCGCTTGCGGCTCGGTCAAATTCATTGTCCCTGTCCAGCGCCCCTCGATCATTGGCGGCAAAAACAGCGCTTTCTGAGCATCATTGGCAGATTTTTGCAAGGCAGAAATCTGGCCTTGCGTCAGCAAATGACATAAAGCAAAGCTGAGGCTGGCAGATTGCCACATTTCATTTACCGCTGCGCTGATCGCCATTGGCATATGCTGGCCGCCATAGGCTTCTTCTGCCTCCATCGCTGTCCAACCGCCTTCGGCCATCGCTTTATAGGCATCAGCAAATCCTTTGGGGGTGGTGACCTCGCCATTATCGCCATGCACACATCCCTGATAATCCGCGTCATGATTTAACGGGGCAATCACATCCGCTGCCAGCTTTCCAGCTTCTTCGAGCACCGCATCTGCCAGCTCGGAATTTATTTCAGCAAAAGGCGCGAAAGAGGATAACTGATCCAGCCCGGCCAGATAGCGCAAGCCAAATTTCATATCCTCGATAGGCGGCGTATAATTCATGATGAGAAACCTTTCATCTTCTCGCTATTTTACCTTGCTTTTCCCCTTTTAAGGGTGTTGCGAAAATTTAATTGCTAGAAAAACGGGCTTTCAGCTTTTCCAGCTCGTCTTCTGCCGCGATCATATGGGCATGACGAACCGGGCCAAAGCCGCGTATTTTTTCGGGCAGGCAGGCTATTTCCAGCGCTGTTTCGTAATTTTCCCTATTCAGCTTTGCGGCTATTTCTGCCAAAAGGGCGCGATAATCTACAAGGGCTTTTCGCTCTCTTTTGCGCTCTTCGGTATAGCCGAAAATATCCAGTGCCGTGCCGCGCAGACCGCGAAGATGGTTCAGCAATTTCAGAGCTGGCCACACCAAGCTGCCAAAGGCAGATTTGCGTGGCCTGCCGGTTGCCGGGTCGGTTGTGGCAAATAAGGGCGGGGATAAATGCAGTGATAAGGTAACATCGCCTTCAAACATTTGGGCGATTTGCTGGCGGAACTGGCCATTACTGTATAGACGGGCAACTTCATATTCATCTTTTATCGCCATCATCTTATATAGATATCTGGCAGCGGCTTTGGATAATCGCTTTTCGGGATCAAAATCGGCTGCCAGGATAGGGGCCAGCCCTTCTTCATAGGCCGTGCTATAGCCGGCATTCTGATAGTCAGTAAGCCGTTTTTTGCGATCGGCTATCACCCCTTCCAGCGTGTCGATTTTCTGGCCAGATGATGGATATCCTGTCTGTTTTTCCTGACAGGCGGCCTTTACCATATCCGGGTCGGCCACCCATTGTCGGCCCCATAAAAAGGCCTGTTTTGACTGCTCGACCGCCACATTATTTAGCGTGATCGCCTCTTCGATTGCCACAGCCGATAGCGGGATGAGGCCGCGCTGGAACGCCACCCCAAGCAAAAATAAATTGGCCGCTATCGCATCGCCTAGCAGGGCGCGTGCCATTTCAGTTGCATTCACCATTACCGAACGGTCTTCATCCACAATCGCGTGCAAACGCCGGGCAATATCGCTGGAGGGGAATTTGATATCACTATTGCGGGTAAAATCACCTGTTGGCATCTCATAGCTATTGGCGACCACATACCCGTCCCGGTTCATCAATTTCAGCAACCCCGATTCTGCACTGACCAGGCTATCGCACCCTAGCAGCAGATCGGCACTACCTGCACCGATACGGATAGCAGAAATATCTTCTGGGTTGGCAGCCAGACGAATATGGCTGGTTACCGCCCCGCCTTTCTGCGCCAGGCCAGCCAT
Source organism: Puniceispirillaceae bacterium (SeqCode) (assembly GCA_965660495.1). Lineage (GTDB taxonomy): Bacteria > Pseudomonadota > Alphaproteobacteria > Puniceispirillales > Puniceispirillaceae > JADHLI01. The sequence continues at coordinate 18,552 of CBFIAD010000016.1, read as the reverse complement.
ATCGATAATCCCGCACCCTTTGCCTTCCAAATGGGCCGCCATACCCAGCAGTGCGCCAATGGTCACCACCCCTGTCCCGCCGACCCCTGTCAGAACAATACTCATCGGCTCGGCAAGCGAAAAGACAGCTGGCGGGGCGGGCAAGTCTGTTTCCAGCCTTTGGGCTTCGGGTTTTCGCAGCTGTCCACCCTTGACGCTAACAAAGCTGGGGCAGAACCCCTTGATACAGGAAAAATCCTTGTTACAGGCAGATTGATCAATCTGGCGTTTGCGCCCCAATTCTGTTTCCAGGGGCAAAATAGCCACACAATTGGATTGCACCCCGCAATCACCGCACCCTTCGCACACCTCCGGATTGATATAGATACGCTCATTCGGGTCAACCATTTTGCCCCGCTTGCGCCGACGCCTTTTTTCCGTGGCACAGGTCTGATCATAAATCAGCCCGCTGACCCCTTTTACCTCTGCCAGCTCTTTTTGCACGATTTGTAGATCGCTTCGGTGATAAAAGCGCATCCCATCCGGATAGGCAGATTTATCATGGCGCGAGAGGTCATCTGTTACCAGTATCAGCGGGGCAACCCCGCTTGCACGCAAAAGTCCGGCAATCTCGACAGGGGTAATACCCCCTTCATGGGCTTGCCCGCCTGTCATGGCCACCGCATCATTATATAATACCTTATAGGTCATATTGACCCCGGCAGCGACGGCCGCGCGTATCGCCATCAAACCGGAATGATTAAAGGTGCCATCGCCAATATTCTGGAATACATGTTTGCGGTGCGAGAAACAGGCTTCACCGATCCAGTTTGCCCCCTCGCCGCCCATATGGGTAAAGCCCTCTACCTCGCGATCCATAAACTGGGCCATATAGTGGCATCCGATACCGGCATAGCCGCGCGTGCCTTCGGGCAGGACAGTCGAGCTGTTATGCGGACAACCGGCACAAAAATAGGGGGTGCGGGCAATCGATAATGCGGTAAATTCCTTCGCCAGAATATCCTTTAGCGTTTGATGCTTTTGGGCGAAATCAGCATCGCGCATCTGAGCTGGCAGCAATTTATCGATAATCGCCATCGCCACCTCGGTAGAGGTAAGCGAACCCTCCTCGGTCAGCAGGCGATTGCCGTCCAAATCGCGTTTTCCAAAAATAGCTGGCGGATTTTTTGTGCCATACAGGGTTTCCTTGACCTGGCTTTCCACCAGACCGCGTTTTTCCTCGACCACCAAAATGCGTTCCAGCCCATTTGCAAAGGCTCTCAGCCCTTCTGGCTCTACCGGCCAGGACATACCGATTTTATAGACGCTTAAGCCTAGCTTTTCTGCCTTTGCCGGACTAATGCCCAGATCGGCCAGCGCTTCGACCACATCCATATAGGATTTGCCAGTGCTGATAATCCCGAAACGCGGCGCATCCCCGCCGCCAAGCGTGACCCTGTCCAGCTTATTGGCTCTGGCATAGGCCTGTGCCGCAGCTATCTTATGGGCGTGCAATCTGGCTTCCTGATCAAATCTTGTATCATTGCGCCGTATATTTAATCCGCCTTCGGGCATATTAAAATCATTTGGCAGATTAGAATGGAATTTGTCCGGTGTCAGGCTGACAGACGCCGAGGATTCAATATTATCCTTTACACATTTTATCCCGCACCAGACGCTGGCATAACGCGATAACGCCCATCCATGCAGGCCAAAATCCACCATCTCTTCCAGATTGGCAGGATTGAGTACCGGGATCATCACATCCATCATCGCATATTCGGACTGGTGACAGACAGTAGAGCTTTCACCCACATGGTCATCGCCCATCAGCGCCAGCACACCGCCTGTTGCAGAGGTGCCAGCCAGATTTGCGTGACGGAAAACATCACCTGTTCTATCCACGCCTGGCCCCTTGCCATACCAGATGCCAAACACGCCATCATATTTACCCTCGCCAAATAATTCTGCCTGCTGTGTTCCCCAGATAGCGGTCGCGGCCAAATCTTCGTTCAAGGCGGGGGTGAAGGTGATATTTGCCCTTTTCAGGGCAGAGTCTGCCTGGGCAAATTGCAGGTCAATTCCGCCCAGAGGCGAGCCACGATAGCCGGTCACATAGCCAGCAGTATTAAGCCCGGCGCGCCTGTCAATCTCTGCTTGCAAAAGACATAGCCGCACCAGCGCTTGCGTGCCGGTAACAAACACATCTGGCGTGTCCAGATCATATTTATCGCTTAAACTAACAGGACGCAGAGCGGCTTCCTGCACCAGACCAATTTTTTTTGTATCACCATCCATGCAAAATACTCTAGCTTGAACAAAAGAAATCGCCAATATCAAAGATAACACCTTTTTAAAAGAAACAAGGCTTTTAAAATGACGAAGAAAAACACTTCCCCCCTCGAAAACCCGGCTTTGGATGACGGACTGCTTCTTGAATATTTTGAAGACAGGATTGCCAGCCTTACCCTGAACCGGCCAGAATCGCGAAACAGCTTGTCCATGGCAATGCTGGACGGGCTGACCGATGCCTTTGGACAGCTATCTGAAAACCCGGATGTTAAAGTCATTATCTTGCAGGCAAATGGCCCGGTTTTTTGTGCCGGCCATGATTTAAAGGAATTAACCGCTGCCCGTAGCGAGGCCGATAAAGGCCAGGCCTTTTTCAGCCAGACAATGACCAAATGTTCGGCCGTGATGCAGGCGATTATCGCCTGTCCCAAGCCAGTGATTGCCGCGGTTCAGGGCACCGCAACTGCGGCCGGCTGCCAGCTGGTAGCCACGTGCGATCTGGCTATCGCGGCCAGCCATGCCCATTTTGCCACGCCGGGGGTGCATATCGGTTTATTTTGCTCTACGCCGATGGTCGCGCTATCGCGCAATATATCCCGCAAAAAAGCGATGCAGATGTTGCTGACAGGCGAGATGGTGAGTGCCGAACAAGCTGCGGAATGGGGGCTGATAAATCAGGCTGTACCAGCAGAAGAGCTGAAAGAAGCTGTCATGCAATATGCCCAAACCATTGCCAGCAAACCGGCCTCAACCGTGAAAATCGGCAAGGAGGCCTTTTATAAGCAGGCCGAGATGGGGCTGGCAGAGGCCTATGAATATGCCGCAACGGTAATGACCCATAATATGCTGGAAAAAGATGCTGAAGAAGGCATTGGCGCATTCATAGACAAACGCCCCCCGAACTGGCAATCCTGAAATCTGAAAATGCCCGCCAGGTTCAGGGCTTTAACCGGTAGCCTGTCTTGAAGATAAGCCCGATAATGCCTACAAATAACAGGCTGAACAGCAATATTGCGACGAGGCTATAGCTGACCGCCACGTCTGATGTATCAAAAAACGCCCAGCGAAAGCCGGAGATAAGGTAGACAACCGGATTAAACAGGGTTGCGGTCTGCCAGAAGGGCGGCAACATAGCGATAGAATAAAAACTTCCCCCCAGAAACACCAGCGGGGTGATAATAAGGGCTGGCACCAGATTAAGCTGTTCAAAATTGCGCGCACAAATGCCAATAATAAAACCAAGCAGGCTGAAAGATACACAAGTCAGTAATAAAAAGCCCAGCATCCAGAAAGGATGGGCAATCTGCAATGGCACAAATAAAAACGAGGTCATCAGGATAATCAGGCCAATCGCCATTGATTTTGTCGCCGCTGCCCCGACATAGCCGATCAACATCTCGAAATAGGAAATGGGTGCGGATAATGGCTCATATATCGTGCCGATAAATTTGGGAAAATAAATCCCGAAAGAAGCGTTCGTGACGCTCTGCATCAATACGGTAAGCATAATCAGACCCGGAACAATAAATGCGCCATAGCTTACCCCGTCTATGGCGACCATCCGGCTGCCAATGGCCGAGCCAAAGACAATAAAATATAACGCAGTGGAAATTACCGGCGAGATAATGGATTGCAGCAATGTTCGAAAGGTACGCGACATTTCAAATAAATAAATCGCTCTTATCGCGTGCATATTCATCGCATTAATCCTTTACCAAATCGACAAAGATATCTTCCAGAGAGCTTTGTGAGGTTTGTAAATCGCGCAGTGATAGCCCGGCAGCAGATAAATCCGACAACAGGCCGGTAATGCCCGTGCGGTCGGCTTTGGTATCATAGCTATAAATAACGCTATGGTTATCTTCGGACAGGCGTAAATCGTATTTTTTAAGCGCATCGGGCAGTTTATCAACAGGCTGTTGCAAATAAATTGTCAACTCTTTTGTGCCCATCTGATGCATCAGCTGATCCTTGTTTTCAACCAGCAATATACGTCCGGCAGAAATCACGCCTACCCGGTCGGCCAGCGCTTCGGCCTCTTCAATATAATGGGTGGTCAGAACAATGGTTACCCCATCGGCTTTCAGCTCTTCTACAATCCGCCACATATCCTTGCGTAGCTCGACATCCACCCCTGCGGTCGGCTCGTCCAGAAACAGCACACGCGGCTCATGGCTAAGAGCCTTGGCGATCAATACCCGCCTTTTCATGCCGCCGGATAATTCCTTGATAGGGGTGTTGCGCTTATCCCATAAGGATAATTTTTTCAGCACATTTTCAATAACAGACTTGTTCGGGGGAAAGCCAAAAAGCCCGCGCGAAAACTGCACGGTATTGATCACTTTTTCAAATGGCTCGAGGGCGACCTCTTGCGGAACAAGACCTACCAGCTTTCGTGCGGCGCGATAATCGCTCTGGATATCAAACCCGTCAATGATAACCCGCCCTGCGGTTGGATTTACCAGCCCGCAAATCATCGAAATCAGCGTTGTTTTGCCCGCACCATTTGGCCCAAGCAAGGCAAGTATCTCGCCCTTTTTGATTTCCAGATCAACCTCGCAAAGGGCGATATTGCCTGAGGCATATATCTTTGACAGCCTCTGCACCGAAATCATTTTTTCCATAAATATTTTCCCCGAGGAATTATTTTTCCAGAAGAATTATTCTTCCCAAGCACCAGAGGCGTACTAGTCCCATTCGATTTTATAATGGGTGGCAAGGTCTCTGATTTGTGCATCGCTCAGCATAGTCGGAGACATACCCCTGAGCAATAAGCATAATTTGGCTGTCTCTTCTAGCTCTTCAATAGCATAAACCGCAGCTTCCAATTCCAGCCCGGCAACCACCGGGCCATGGCTGGCCAGCATGACAGCTGAACGCTTGCCAGCCAGCGAGCGCACCGCATCCCCCATTGCCGGATCGCCTGGCCGGAAATAGGGCAGCAATTCAACCTTGCCCAGCCGCATGACAGAATAGGCGGTAAGCGGCGGCAGAAAGGGTGTGTCTTCTTCTGCAGGCGTTATCATCGACAGCGCTACCGAATGGGTGGAATGTAAATGCACGACCGCACCGGTATTCTGGCGGCTCTCATAAAAAGCGCTATGCAGCGGCATTTCCTTTGTGGGTGCATCGCCTGAAAGATGCTGGCCAGCAGCGCTGATATGGGAAAGCTGTCCGGGGTCTAGCCGGCCAAAACACGCCCCTGTCGGGGTAACCAGCAAGCTGCCATCTGCACATCGGGCAGAAATATTGCCGCTTGCCCCGGCGGTCAGGCCACGATCAAACATGGATTTAGCCAGCAGGCAAATCTGTTCGCGCTGTTTTGCATCTGTCATGGCATTTGTCTTTCTCTATGCTTTTTTTAATAGCTGTCTATACAGACTTTCCAGCAAGACAAGCGGCAGCTTTTAAAAAGAAATCCTCTGCCCCGAAATTACCGCTCTTAAGCGCGAGGGTAAGATTTTCACCGCCACGCAGGGCTGGCACACCAGGGTCAATTTCAGGCCCTATGACAAGCGAAGGCAAGGCGAGAGCCTCGACCACTGCCCCGGATGTCTCGCCGCCTGCGACAATCAGCCGGCTGGCCAGGTCATTGACAAGCGCGCTTGCCAATGCCCCGAAAAAGCTTTCAAAGGCTTCGGCTGCCAGCTCGCGGCCATATTTTTCCTGAATGGCGCGCACCGCTTGGGGATCAGCCGAGCTATAGATAAGGGGAATAGATGCGGGATGTTCTGCGAGCGTTTTTTCTGCCCAATCCAGCGCATCCGATATGCCATATTCGCCGGTAATGACCGCATCGCTATCCAAAGCAAGAACCGGCTGCCCAGCTGCCTTATGTGCGCTAATTTGTGCCCGGCTAGCCGCGGCACAGGACCCGCAAATGGCCACACATTTACCTGCCTCGCCCTGCCAGCTATCCGATATATCCCCTTTATCGGCAATTTCTGAAAAATTTTGTGGCAAGCCAATCGCGATGCCTGAGCCGCCAGTAACAAGAGGCTGGGATTTCAGGGCTTTGCCAACCACCATCAAATCTGCATCTGTAATCGCATCGACAATCATGTAATGGCGACCTGCTGCGGCTTCATCTGCCATTTTCCGGCGCACCTGATCAGACCCTTTTTGTACATCCGAAAAGGTAACATGGCCGATTTCTGTTCCGGTTTGCAAAGCCAGCCATTTGCGTAAATCAGATTCTGTCATCGGATTTAAAGGATGGTCTTTTAAAGGGCTTTCCGAGAGCAATTGATCGCCTACAAATAAATGTCCCTGAAAGATAGACCGGCCTGTTGTTGGAAAGGCCGGGCAGAAAATAATTTGCTCGGCGCCTAATTTTTCTGCCAGGGCTTGTGCCACCTGGCCAATATTACCTTGCGGGGTGGAATCAAAGGTAGAACAATATTTGAAAAAGAATTGCTGGCAGCCCTGCTCTTGTAACCATGCCAGCGCGGCAAGTGATTGTTCGATAGCATCCTGAACAGGAATAGAACGCGATTTCAGTGCAACAATCCCTGCCTCAACATCGCTGGTAGCCGGGCCATCTGGCACACCGGAATATTGCACCACATACATCCCTGCCTTGGTCAGCATATTGCCCAGGTCGCTAGAGCCGGTAAAATCATCCCCGATACATCCCAATAGCATGACCTATCCCCAATCCTGTCTGATTAAAATTCTACTGTTGTTTCAGGCGTTCCAGAAACGCTTTGGCCGCCAGGCTAAACTGGCCGAGATCAGCATCTGATTGCAAGCTATTTGCCATCTGCTTGCCCAGCTCAACCCCCCATTGATCAAAGCTGTTTACACCCCAGATAAAGCCGGACACTACCGTAATATGTTCATACAAGGCCAGCAAGCGCCCTAATGCATAAGGGGTGGTTTTATCCCAACTAAGCAAAATAGATGGCCGGTTTCCCGGAAAATGGCGATGTGGCTCTTTGATATTTTCAGATCCCAATGCCAGCGCTTCTGCCTGTGCCACTGCATTGATGGCCAGCATCTGATGACTGGCCTGCCATTTTTTATCTGCCAGCCCTTCTGCCGGTTGCATCGCAACCAGAATATCAACAGGCACGACCTCTACGCCCTGATGCAGCCACTGGAAAAAGCTGTGCTGGCTGTTGGTGCCGGGCTCGCCCCAGATAAGTGGGCCTGCTGGCCGGGATAAAGGCTGGCCATGCCGGTCTACCTGTTTGCCATTGCTTTCCATTTCCAGCTGCTGTGCCCAGGCCGGCAATCTGGCCAGGCGCTGATCATAGGGCATCAACCCGTAAGATGTCGCGTTCAGATAGCTGCGATGCCAGACCCGCAACAGCCCCATAATCACCCCGATATTTTTATCAAAATCACTTTCCCGGACGTGCCTGTCCATTGCATGAGCCCCTGCCAGCATATCGCTAAATGCAGACGCGCCTATCGCCACCATCACCGATAGACCGACCGCTGACCAGAGCGAGTAGCGCCCGCCCACCCCTTCGGCAAAGGAAAATATATGGTCAGGCAGAATGCCCCATTTCAGGGCACGTTCGCCATAGGCGGTGACAGCCACCATTGCCTGGCTGGCCTCTACCCCGTTTTCGGCCAGCCATGCTTTTGCCAGCTCGGCATTGGTCAGAGTTTCTGCGGTGGTAAAGGTTTTAGAGGTGACGATGAACAGGGTTTTGCCTGCCTCGCATTTGGCCAGCACATCATGCAAATCGGTCGGACAAATATTACCGACAAAATAACAGGCAGGCCCATCATGATATCCTGCCAGCGCCTCTACCACCATTGCTGGCCCCAAATCCGAACCGCCAATCCCCAAATTAACAATGGCGGTGATATCACGATTTTCGCGCAGATTTTCAGCAAAGGCTGAAAGCTGTTTAAATTCATCTGTTGCCAGCCTGCCAGGATGGCGCAAATCACAATGTACCACCGGCCTGTCTTCGCTTAGATTGACATAAGCGCCTGAAAACATCTCTTCCAGCCTGTTTTGCAAACCTCGCTCTTTGGCCAGTTCCAGCAATAAGGACAGGCTTTGTTGATCTATGGGCTGGCGCGTACAATCTGCCTGCAAATCTTCAAAACCAAAGATAAATTTTTGGCGATCGGGTGCGCGCATTAAATCGCCAAGCCGGACATCTGCCAGGCGGGTCGCTGCATCTTGCAGGGATCTATGAAGTGTCGCGTTTGGGTCTGATGCCATTACCTTAAAATTCCCCTACCCCTTTTATTTAGCCTTTTTTAAGCTGTGCGGCCGCATGGGCATTTTGCGTAATTATGTCAAAATCCCTGTCAGCTATCAGCTTCTGCGGGGCTATCCAGCTGCCGCCCAGGCAAGGAATATTTGGCAGAGCCAGCCATTCCGGGGCGGTGGCTAATGTTATACCGCCTGTCGGGCAAAATTGAAATTGGGCAAGGGGGCTGGCCAGAGCCTTGATAAAGGGCAACCCTCCTGCGGCGGTGGCCGGGAAAAATTTTAAAATTGAAAAGCCTTTCTCGCCCAATGCCATCATTTCCGAAACCGTGCTTGCCCCTGGCAATAACGGTAAATCTGCCTCGCTACAGCCTGTTATTAGCGCATCGGTTGCGCCAGGGCTAACCGCAAAACAGCCGCCCGCATCGCGCACCTGACGGGCATGATCAGCTGTCATAACCGTGCCTGCCCCTACCAGTAATTCCGGGCAAGCTTTTGCCATCGCCTCTATCGCATCAAGGGCAGCCGGGGTGCGCAAGGTAACCTCGGCTGTTTGAATGCCGCCTTCCAGCAAGGCATTGCCAAGGGGGACGGCATCTCCTGCCCGGTCGATCACAATCACCGGCATCACATGGCCTGCTGCGATAATTTTATCTATCTTCATTTATACCTTCCCTGTCATATGGCCGAGCAGGGTAACCCCGCCGCCCTGTTCTGCATCGCCTGCCTGGGCGCGCATACCCGCCAGTAGCGGCCGGCCGAACCCGCTATTATCGAGATCAAAATCTGTTTTCAGCGGACGCTGTGATAAATCTGCTGCCACGCTTAACTGGCCGGAAATTGCGTCCAGCGTGATGATATCGCCATCTTCTATTTGGGCAATCGCCCCGCCAGCCAGCGCTTCGGGACATAGATGGATAGCGGCCGGCACGCTGCCGGATGCGCCCGACATACGCCCATCTGTAACCAGAGCCACATGATATCCCTTATCCTGAAGCGTGGCCAGAAGCGGGGTCAGGCTATGCAATTCCGGCATTCCGCAAGCGCGCGGGCCTTGCGCGCGTACCACCACAATACAATCTTTATCCAGCTTGCCCGCAGCAAAGGCATCTTTCACGCCTGCTTCACTTTCAAACACAATAGCAGGGGCAGAGATGATATGCCGACTTTCATCCACCGCTGAAATTTTAATGACCGCCCGTCCAAGATTACCAGACAGCATTTTCAGCCCCCCATTTTTGGCATGTGGAAAGCTGGCAGGGCGCAAAATATCTTCATCTGCAGATTGCGCCGGGGCCGGCTGAAAGGTGATATCATTTCCTGATAAAAATGGCTCTACCGCACAATCGGCCAGATTATCACCATAGATAGACGCGGCACTGCCATCCAGCAGCCCCTCTTCCAGCAAATTGCGCATCACAAAGCCACTACTGCCGGCAGCATGAAACTGATTTACATCTGCTGAACCATTTGGATAAACCCGTGCCAGAAGCGGGATAATGTCAGACAGATCGGCAAAATCTTCCCAGCGCAAATCAATCCCTGCAGCAGCAGCCATGGCCGGCAGGTGCAAGGTATGGTTGGTTGACCCGCCTGTGGAATGCAGGCCGATAATAGCATTTACAAAAGATCGCTCATCCAGCAGCTGGCCAAGCGGGCGCGCATTTTCCGAGCGTCGGTGAATAGCCACAGCCTGATGCACTGCCCTTACCGTCATCGCATGGCGCAAATCACTATGAGGATGGACAAAAGCAGCGCCCGGCAAATGCAGACCCATAATTTCCATCAGCATCTGATTTGAATTGGCCGTGCCATAAAAAGTACAGGTGCCAGCTGCATGATAGGCCGCACTTTCCGCCTTTAAAAGGGCGGCACGGTCAATTTCGCCTCTGGCAAAGGCTTTACGAATTTGCGCCTTTTCTGCGTTGGGCAGGCCGGATTCCATCGGCCCTGCGGGAACAAAAATCACCGGCAAATGACCAAAGGCAAGTGCACCCATCACCAGACCGGGCACAATTTTATCACATACCCCCAGACATAAAGCGGCATCATATACATTATGCGATAAGCCAACAGCCGTTGACATGGCAATAATATCGCGGCTGAACAAGGACAGCTCCATGCCAGGCCGGCCTTGTGTAACCCCGTCACACATTGCCGGAACGCCGCCTGCCACCTGTGCGGTTGCCCCTGCCTCTCTGGCCGCCGCACGGATAAGGGCGGGATAATTCTCAAAGGGCTGATGGGCAGAAAGCATATCATTATAGGCAGTAATCACCGCGATATTTGGCTTCAGGGTGTCTGACTGGCCAAGCAATTCTTGCTGGTCCTGTCCGGCGGCGGCGGCCACGTGCGCCATATTTGAACAGGCCACAGAACGCCTGTCTGAATCCGGGGCACTATGCATTTTTTCAATATCTGCCAGATAGGCTGAACGGGTGACAGCGGAGCGTTCACGCACCCGCTCAATGACCTGTTCAATCTTTTTATGCAATGGCTTTTTCTGCAATGGCTTCATCTAAACCTCGAAAGACAGGGTTAATCCAGATAACAAAGCTGGACAGCTTTTTTACTCTGTGCCAGCAATATCCCGACAGGATAGCGTTGCGGGGCAGCAACAGCTTCGGCGCGCACCTCTTGAATAAGGGCTTTTTTCTGTGCCCCTTTTACCAATAATAGCAAGGCATGACAATTTGTGAGCATGGAAAGGTTCATGCTGATACGCGGCAGGAGCGGATCGCCCTTCGCCCCCGGCGATAAAATTTGCGGCGGGGCACGCAGGCTAAAGGCGTCTGCATTATCCATCATATCCGGAAATAAAGAGGCGATATGCCCATCTGGTCCCATGCCCAGCAAGACCACATCAAAAGGCATCATCTGGTCGGCCTGTATTTCCGAAAGCGAGAAAAATCGCGCATTTGCCGCCTTATCTATCAGCAAATTTTGTCTGACCAGCCGGATATTGCTATGCGGGCTATCGGCTGTAACCAGCCGGTCATCTGCCAGGGTGATGGTTACCGCTGCCCAGTTTATATCTGCCTGTGCCAGGCCGGCAAACACCCCCAAAGGGCTGGTGCCGCCACATACCACAAGGCTGGCTTTGCCATTCAGGGCGATAGCATCGCCTAGCTGGCGGGCAATGGCACTGGCTATTGTCTGGCAATTTGGGTCTGTTGAGCTATCCATTATTCTGCTGTTCAATTATGGGCTGGCGATACCATACCCTTAGCGGCCATTATCTTGTTTGGGATCGATCCAGCTATCCTGCTGATCGGCAAAAAAGCTGTCTGCCGGGCCAAATGTCCCTGCCCGATACAGGCTGGGCGGGGTCTTTTTTGCCATTTCGATCACCGGGTCAATAAAGGCCCATGCAGCCAATACTTCATCATGGCGCATAAACAGGGTCTGATTGCCTCTGGCCGTGTCCATCAAAAGCCGTTCATAGGCATCTGGCAGGCGCGCACCAAAAGTATTATCAAAAGACAGGTTCAGCTCGGAAGGAAATAGTCGCATCCCCCCAGGGCCAGGCTCTTTGGAAATAAGCTGCAAGCGTAACCCTTCTTGCGGCTGCAAGCGTATCACCAGCCGATTGGGCAAATCATCTTTATCTGTTCTGGATTTTTGATCGGCAAATATATCATGCGGCTTTCTTTTGAAAGTGATGACAATTTCACTGGCACGCATGGCCAGCTTTTTGCCAGTACGCACATAAAAAGGCACACCTGCCCAGCGCCAATTTTCGATCCCCAGCCGCAAGCCGACAAAGGTTTCTGTATCTGAACGCTTGCCCAGCTCGCCTTCATATTCCTGATATTGACCGCGAATAATATCCTCAGCCTTTAAGGGGCGAAGCGCCTTTAGAACGCGCAATTTTTCATCGCGCACCTGATTGGCATCAAAATGCGAAGGCGGCTCCATCGCCACCAGACAGACCAGTTGCAAAATATGATTTTGTACCATATCGCGCAAGGCGCCGCTTTCATCATAATAGCTGGCCCGCTGTCCTACCCCGACGGTTTCGGCAACGGTAATCTGGACATGGTCAATGGCATTATTATTCCACTGGCTTTCAAAAATGACATTGGCAAAGCGCAGTGCCATTAAATTTTGAACCGTTTCCTTGCCCAGATAATGATCGATGCGATAAATCTGATCCTCGCTGAAAACCGAGCGGATTTCCTGACTGATTTTTTCTGCTGATAGATAATCATGGCCAAGTGGCTTTTCGACCACTACCCGGCTTTGCGGCAGGGCAAGCCCTGCTTTTTGCAAGAGCTGGCAACTGGGCCCAAACAGGGCAGGGGCTACTGCCAGATAATAGATAAGCGGGCGCCTCTCGCTTGCCTCTTGCAAGAGAAATTTTGCCATCTCTTCTGCCCCTTCCCCAGAGGCAATATCAACAATCTGGATAGAAACAAGCTGGATAAATTTTTCCCAGACCGTTTCTGCCTCTGGCGCAGCGGCCAGCGCTTCGGCACAAAACGGCTTCAGTTTTTCTGAAAATTCAGCCAGACCGACGGGTTTGCGCGATGTCGCGACCAGACGGAAATTATCGCCTATTTGCCTGTCAATATAGCGCCATAACAGAGCCGGAAATATCTTGCGTAAAGCCAAATCGCCTGTCCCGCCGAAGATGACATAGTCACTATCGGCTATGGCCGCGCTTTGTGGAATTTGATCATGCATTTTTTTGATAGTAAATTATCTGTTTAAAGCTGGGGCATATCTAGCATAGAACATACAAATTGTCTTGCTCTAATACACCCGAACCGCTATTGACGGGCAGTCATCTGCCCCGGGGCTGGCAAAAAATGCGTCCCCAAAGCCATTTTCAGCTTGTCGGCCAAAAAAAGCGCAGATAGATTTTAGAGGCTATGACAGATAAAAACAATGACGTACAGGTAAAAGACCGGTTAGCCGCCTCTGGCATATCACCGGCTGATATCACCCTTGCCCATGAAACAAGCGCAGTTTTGCTAGATTTGCTGGCCAGCTATCCGCTAGATGACCGGCTGAAAAAATCGGTAAGGGATTTATTTGAAGAGGCTGCGCAAAGCCAGCTGCGCTCAATAGGATAAAAAAATATGCCTTTTTACCAGTCCATTTCTGAAATTTTAACAGAAAACCGGCAAGATATGGCTGGCATCCGCACACGCACCGCAAAAGTCATTGACGCGCTGGACGGACTGGGCAGAGAGCTGGATGCCACCGTATTTCTTGACCCGGAATTCAGCCATAATCAGGCACAATCTGTTGCAACAGGCGATGCCAATTTGCCGCTATTTGGTGTTCCGCTTGCCCATAAAGAGCTATATGGCCGCCATACAGAGGCAGCCATCTGGCCAGATGAGGGTGGCTCAAAATCCTGTAAAGGCCAGCTGGCCAAAAAAACCGCTACTACGATTGATAAGCTGGATAAAGCAGGGGCGATAGATTGCGGACGCCTTGTATCGGTGGAATATGCGCTAGGGGTAACTGGCCATAATGCCTATGCCGGCACACCCAAAAACCCCTGGAACAGGGATTATGTTTGTGGCGGGTCTTCTTCTGGCTCGGCAGCGGTGGTGGCGGCCGGGATTGTGCCAGGCGCCCTTGGCAGTGATACAGGCGGGTCTATTCGCCTGCCCGCTGCGGCCTGCGGGCTGGTGGGTATCAAGCCCACGCAAGGGCTGATTTCCAGAAGCGGTATTTTTCCACTTTCAGCCTCGCTGGATACTGCAGGGCCGCTCACGCGTTCGGTCGAAGATGGGGCGCGTATCCTGTCTTGTCTGACCGGCTATGATAGCACCGATGCGATGAGTATTAAGGCAGCAAAAATTGACTATACAGAACAGATGGAAGCAGGTCTGAACGGCATAAAAATTGGCCTGGCAGAACGCTATTTTCTGGAAGGCAGTGATAGCGATATCGCAGATATGATAGCCCGCCTGTTTGACCAGATAAACCAACTGGGCGCGGCGGGCAGCGATGTTGAAATCCCGGGCATTGAAAACACCAACCCGCTAAATGTCTTGCTAATCGCAAGCGAGGCTACACAAGTACATGGTAACAAATTAAAAGATATTCATAGCGATCTGAACGCCCAAACATTAATGCGTATTTTAACAGGGGCATTTACCAGCGAGGCAGAATATAGCCGACTACTGGCGTGCCGGGCAGATTATATCGCCAAAACCCTGCCGGTTTTATTTGATAAAATTGATATGTTCCTCACCCCTGTCTGGCCATTTGCCTTGCCGACCATTGAACAAAGTGATGTGGGCAGCAATCCGGAAGCGGCCGCGCTGGTTCAAAAAATCGGCCATAATACGCGGCCGGTGAATTTCCTGGGTCTGCCGGCAATTTGCTTTCCTGTCGGCATGGATAAAAATGGCTTGCCTGTCTCTGCCCAATTGGTTGGAAAACCTTTTTCAGAAGCCTTGCTTATCCGCGCGGCACGGGCAATTGAACGCGAAATCTGTTTCTGGGACAGGCGGCCGGACAATGTGGTCAATGCCGGATAACAGGGCTATCGACTTGCGGTCAGCCGCTCCAGCTTTTTCAAGGCAATCTCGCGGCTTTCATGATAATCAATCGTGCCTTTGAAATAGCCCTTGTCATCCAGCAAAAACACCGTTGCGGTATGGTCGATATTATATCCTGTATCGGTGATGTTATTTTTCTCCCAGAAAATACCCCATGCACGAGCCAGCGCATAAACCGCCTCGGCTTCGCCGGTAATGCCTGTAATGCCTTCACCAAAATAGGGGATAAAGTCGCCTAGAGCGGCCACAGTATCGCGCGCCGGATCAATGGTAATAAAGAAGATATTAAAGCTCTTTCCGCCCGCCTTTATCTGATCGCGTAAATTGGTCAGGTCATTCAGCGTGGTCGGGCATACTTCCGGGCAATGGGTAAAGCCGAAAAATACCGCAGAAGGCGCACCCTGAAAGGCCTGTTCTGTGATCGCCTCTCCTGTATGGGTGGTCAGGGTAAAAGGGCTGCCAAGCTGCATCGGGGCGCCCGTATTTTGCGGATAAAGCTGGCGGGCAAAATATTCAGAAAGGCTATAGGCGGCAATCAGCGCAACAATAAAAAGAGCTGCGATTATGATAATTTTTTTCAAATTTTATCCTGTCTGCCCCGGCTAATAATTTCGGGCGTGTTTAATGCTGGTGTTTATGGCTGGCAGAATGTCCAGCATCATCGCTTTTACCAGGCGTTTTTGTCACCTTGAACATTACCGGCATATCACCGCAGTTATCAAAGGTGAGGGTGACCTGATGCATATTTGAAGGTGCAAGCGGCTGTTTGAGCTGCATAAACATAATATGCAAGCCGCCCGGCTTTAGCTGAACATGCCCCCCTGCCGCAATTTCAATACCATCTTCTAGAGGTGACATTTTCATCACCCCTGCCTCTATTACCATCTGATGAATTTCAGTGTGGCTAGAAAAATCTGTGCTGGCGGCTGTCAGGCGCTGCATAGCTGTACCGTGATTATGAATATGCAGATAACCGCCTGTAACCGGCGCGTTTGGCGGGGTGGCCCTAATCTCTGCCTGGCGGATTTCCAGTCCCTGCTGGTGGCACATATTCTCTGCTGCAAAGCTGGCAGACGTCAGCCCAATCAGAGCAAAATAAAGGGCAGATAAAAATAAATGCCGAGTGATCCTATCCATCTTTGATTTCTCCTTATTCTTATCTTCTCTTTTTCTATCTGACGTTGTTTTATATTTAGCTGGAAATCTACACCGAATAGGGAATTTATGGATAGGAATTTGTTTGCGCCTGTGACAATTTTATACAATCCTTTTTAAAGATATCCTGCCTAGCCTGATCATTTGCGTAATAAAGGGGTAAAACCATGTCCACACAAATTTATCCAGAAACCCCTAAACAGACCCATTATGATGTGGTGATTGCAGGCGGCGCCATTATCGGCTCGTCTATCGCCTGGTTTTTATCCAGCAACCCTGATTTTGATGGCTCGCTTCTGGTGATAGAGCGTGATCCCAGCTATGAATTTGCCTCTACCTCGCGCACCAATTCCTGTGTCCGTCAGCAATTTTCAAGCGAGATCAATATCCGCATTTCACAATTTACGGCCGAATATGTGAAAAATTTCAGAAAATATATGGGCGGCGATAACGATATTCCAGACCTTGTTTTACAGGCCTTTGGCTATATGTATCTGGCCGATAATGAAACATTTGCCCAGCATTTGCGCGCTAACCAGAAATTACAAGCCTCGCTTGGGGCGGGAACAAAAATTCTCTCCCCCGAGGAGATTGCCGCTGCCTATCCTTTTTATAATGTTAGTGACCTGATTTTGGGCAGTCATAATTTAAAGGATGAGGGCTATTTTGAAGGCAATACCATGTTTGAATGGTGGCGGCGTTCTGCCCGCAAAAAAGGGGCAGAATATATCCATAATGAAGCGGTGGATATTCAGCTTAATGTTGCCAGCAACATGGTCGAGGGGATTACACTGGCAACAGGCGAGAAAATATCCTGTGGCCATTTAATTAACGCAGCAGGCCCGCGTGCAGCCCAATTTGCCAGCCTGGCTAATATTCCCCTGCCCATTGAACCGCGCAAACGCTTTACCTGGATTTTTTCCGCCGAAAAACCGCTGGACAGAGCCTTGCCACTGACCATCGATCCGTCCGGCATTCATATGCGCCAATATGGCCAGACAGATTATATGGCAGGCTGTCCGCCCCATATAGACCCGGCCGCCGCCTTTGATGATTTCGAAGAGGATCACAGCATCTGGGAAGAACATGTCTGGCCGCTCATCGCCACCCGTATTCCGCAATTTGAAGCTATTCGCGTTACCTCTTCATGGGCAGGACATTATGCCTATAATGTGCTGGATCATAACGCGGTACTTGGCCCGCACAGCCAGATCAGCAATTTTATTTTTGCCAATGGCTTTTCCGGACATGGCTTGCAACAATCACCAGCGGTCGGGCGCGGCATTGCCGAGCTTATTTTGTATGGGCAGTATCGCGCGCTGGATCTCTCCGGCTTCAGCTATCAGCGCATTGTTGAAAATCGTCCCTTGCTGGAAACCGCAATTATTTAAAGGCGCTATCTAACCGATTGGCCTTTGATAAATTTTTCGACTTCTGCACGCCGCGGAATAGGAGCAACCGCCCCATAGCCGGTTGTCGACAAGGCGGCTGTTGCATTGGCATATCGTGCGGCATCAAAGGGGCTTGCACCTGCCATAAGCTCGGCCAGAAAGGCACCGTCAAAGGTATCCCCGGCAGCGGTGGCATCAATCGCATCTACGGCAAATGAGGGGATAATGGCGCGTTCTTTTTTGGATGCCACCATCGTGCCTTTTGACCCAAGGGTCAGTGCCACAATAGATACGCCCAGCTGCAAATAAAAATCTGCAATTTCATCCGGGCTATTCAGGCCGGTTAACTGTCTGGCATCATCCAGACCCGGCAGGGCAATATCACATTCTGCAACTGTGTTGTGGATGGTTTGGCGGGCTTTTTCCAGCGGCCATAGCCCAAGGCGTAAATTAGTATCATAGCTGACCCTGCCACCAGCCGATTTCACCGCCCTGATGGCTGCGATAACCGCCTGGCTGGCACTATCGGAAATAGCTTGTGATATGCCCGATATATGTAATATGGCTGCCCCTGCCAGCTTGTCCTGCGGCACATCTTTTGCTGTCATCTGCGCAGCTGCGCTCATTTTACGGTAATAGCTGAAATGATGCCCTTCGCTATCATGGGTAACAAAATAAATCCCTGTCTGGGCATCAAGGCAGCGTTTTACCAAATCGGTTTCAATTCCCTCGCCCTGCCACAGGCCGAGCAGACCATCGCCTGCCGGATCGCTGCCTATATGGGTAAAGATGCCCGCACGCGCGCCCTGACGAGCAGCAGAAATAGCCGCATTTGAGGTATCACCGCCAAATCCTTGCAGATAGCGGCCATCTGGTTGCTGGTTATATTCGGCCATCGCCTCACCCATACATAATAGGAGAGGAGAGGGATTGCGAGACGGCTTATTCATATAATCTATGTTTCTATCTGATATCCGGCACTGGTTAGTATCTCTTGCAATGTGCGATGGCCAAGACGAGCCATTTCAAGAGG
>CBFIAD010000015.1:0-30072 GCA_965660495.1 Puniceispirillaceae bacterium (SeqCode) | reverse complement strand
CAGTTTTGGCTGTTTATTTGCGGCGCTGCAAACCATCGATCTGTCCAAAATGACCGCGCTATTACAAACCATTCCTGTTTTTGTTACGCTGCTTGCGCCATTTCTTTTGGGCGAGACGGTAGGCTGGCGCAGACGAATGGCAGTGGCCATTGGCTTTATCGGTGTGGTGCTGATTATTGATCCCTCAACCAGTAACTGGCTGAACAGGGGTGTTTTGCTCGGCCTGGCATCGCCTTTTTTCGGGGCGTTAATGCTGCTCAGCCTGCGCCGGTTGGGTCAGACAGATCATCCCTCCACCACCGCGCTATGGTATAATATTATCGGGGCAGTGTTGTTTTTTGGGGTATCTGTCAGCCTTGATATTGCCTGGCCGGATACAGCTGATATTTTGGTGCTGTTATGTCTGATCGGTGTGATGTCCAGCTTTCAGCAATTTTTTCTTGCCCATAGCTACAAGCTTGCCCCTGCAAGTGTTCTGGCGCCGCTCCGCTATCTGTCTGTTCCCTTTGGTGTGGGAACAAGTGTTGTTTTTTTCGATGAAATATTGACACCCTCATTTTTCATCGGCACAGCCATTTTAATCAGCGCGTCCTTTTTCATTCTGAAACGCACCCAGAAAATTCAGGCAAAATCGTAAAATTGAGACAATCAGTCTGCCACTGCTGGCAGATAATCCCCACCTGTTTCCCGCAGCAGACGGGAAATATCAGGAAGGATGATATGCCGCTGGCCCTGCACAAGGATCAAGCCTTCATTTTTCAGTGCGCTGATTTGCCGGCTCACTGTTTCGATGGTAAGACCAAGATAATCTGCCAGCATCTCTCGGCTAAGTGACAGGTCAAAGGCAAGAGCCTTATTGCCAGTGAGCGGTTTTAAGGATTTGCTTTTGCTGGCGATCATACACAGAAAAGTGGCAATTTTTTCCCGAGCAGATTTTCGTCCCAGCAACAACATCCACTGCCGGGCAGCTTCCAGCTCATCCATCGTCATTTCCAGCAAACGCGGGCCCAAATTGGGTGAGCGTTCAAAAAGGGCTTCAAAGGCGTTCCGCTCAAACTGGCACATAATCACCTCGGCAGAGGCCTGAATATCATATTGGGATATTTGCCGTCCCGGCGCGCCGACAAAATCACTTGGCAATAAAATGCCCATAATCTGGCGTCGGCCATCTTCCAGCCCTTGTGATATAGAGGCCAGCCCGGTTACCAGCGTGCCAACATGGCTCATCGCCTCGCCTGCACAAGCGATCATCTCTCCTTTTTTATAGGTATGATAGCTTTTGATGGCATTTAATTCTGCCAGCTCATCGGGCTGGCAACGTGCACAAATGGCCTGTCTTCGGATAGGGCAATCGCCACAATCCAGATGCGATGGGACACGCGTTGTTGGACGAGATGCGATCATCTTTCTAATTATAGCAGGGCGACTCTGCCTGCCTTTATTAAAGCTGAAAAACAGCAACAGGTGTAACTGGTCATGCCACCCGTCCTGACAGCTTCATGGTACGCGAGATAATAAAGGGACGCAAATATCAAAAATTCTGCGCCATAATTGATCTGAATCAATTTCAGCATCGCCAATTTATGCTTTCCTCTTTTTATCCATCACAGAGGAAACACCAAAAAGGAGACAGGCCGTGAAACTTGCATTTTTAATGTCCGCTATAGAGGCATTTCCTGAAAAACAGGCGCATCAGGCCTGCCGGCTTGCCGATTTGCTGGATGTGCCCCTGACCGGCATTGCCACCAGCGAGGATACGCTCAACCACTATGTTCCGGTAGATGGCAGTTATGTGGATATGCTTTCCGCCTCAGTTGAGGCAGCCGAGATAAATTTAAAGCGCAGTGCAGAAGCCTTTCGCACGCTCTGTGCCGAAAAAAATATCGCCCAGGAATGGTATGGCACGCATGGCTTTATGCAACAGGAATGGGAAAAACTTTCTGCCTATTTTGACCTGGCGATTGCCGGCAACCCCTTTTCCGCCTCGGAACTGGCCATGACAGGCAGTTCTGCTATCCTGCAACTCCATCCCGGCAACAAGATTAGCGGCTTTGACAAGCGCGCGGTTATCGCATGGGATGGCTCGCGGCCAGCTGCACGGGCAGTGAAATCTGCCTTGCCTATTCTGAACAGATTTAAGGAAATCGATGTTTTGATCGTCGATCCCAAAAGCCGTACACAGCCCAGCGATATCGGCAATTATCTGGCGGCGCATGGTCTGAAAGCCACTATTAACACCCAATCCAGCGGGACAGAAACAACCGGTCAGGTCATTCTGGATGAAGCCCGGCACGCAGATTTGCTGGTGATGGGCGCCTATGGTCTTTCTGCCACATTGGAAAAATGGTTTGGCGGGGTAACGGAAACCGTAAAAACCGAGTGCCAAACCCCTATATTATTCGCCCATTAGGCCTTGCAGTCTGGCTGGCCAATCCATGCCAGCTTGCCGGCTATCTTCTGGTTATCTTCTAGCCATTTTCCCGCCAGCCTATCTTTTTGATAGGCGAGAAACCCTGCAGATGATAATTTTGTCTGCGAGATATCGGATGGCTGGCGGCCTAAATAGCACCGTCCAGGGCAGAAGGAGCAAAAATGGGGCAGATCGTTATTTTGGGGGTGTTTGTTGCAGATACCTCTTTTCGGGCAGCGCGATTGCCAAAAATGGGAGAGACCCTTTTAGGGGACAGCTTTACGCTGGGGCCAGGCGGCAAGGGTTCTAACCAGGCGGTCGCGGCAGGCAAGCTGGGCGGGGATGTAAGCTTTATCACCCGTCTGGGCAAGGATGATTTTGCCAAACTAGCATTGAAAACATGGCAGGACGCGCAGGTAAAACCCGCTATCATCGAGGATGATGAAAATGCTACAGGCGCTGCCTTTATCTTTATCGATACAAAAAGCGGGGATAATGCCATTATCATTGCACCCGGGGCTGCCGGAAAAATCACCCCCGATATTCTGCATCATAATAAAGCTCTCATCGCTGAGAGCCATATATTTATGACCCAGCTGGAACAGCCGGTAGAGGTGGCGCTAGAAGGGCTAAAACTGGCCAGGCAACATGGCAAAATCACTATTTTGAACCCTGCCCCCGCTGCCAGCCTTCCCGAAGAAATCTTCGGCCTTTGTGATTATATCACCCCAAATGAGACAGAAACCGAAGCCCTGACCGGCTTGCCGGTACGCACCATAGAAGAAGCAGAAAAAGCCGCCCATGCACTGGCACAAAAAGGGGTATCTACCCCGATTATCACAATGGGCGCACAAGGGGCTTATTTATATGGCCATGGGCTGGTACCGGCCTATCATGCCGGCGATGTGGTGGAAACCACCGGGGCAGGTGATGCGTTTAACGGGGCGCTAGCTACCGCACTGGCAGAAGGAC
The DNA here is from genome assembly GCA_965660495.1 of Puniceispirillaceae bacterium (SeqCode). GTDB lineage: Bacteria > Pseudomonadota > Alphaproteobacteria > Puniceispirillales > Puniceispirillaceae > JADHLI01. The sequence goes on along the minus strand of CBFIAD010000015.1, from coordinate 26,690 downwards.
AAACCGATATTCAGGCAGTTCATTTTGGCTGTGCGACTTCTGCGATAGCGGTGACGCGCCCGGGCGCGGCTTCTTCCATGCCAGTTCGCGAAGAGGTAGAAACATTTCTGGCCAGCCAGAAGGACGGGCAAAGCTGAGGCCAGATTATTATCCCGAAACCTGCATCTTTCTGATTTGCGCGACCGAAATAAAGGCGGATACCAATTCTGTACTGGTCAGAACATTCAGGACAGCAGGGCCTTTTTGTGCCAGAAAACGCGCAACAGCATCGCTGGCATTTTCCGGCCTGTCCAGCGTTTCCGCCCATGCCCCGAATGAGCGCGCCCAGGCGGTGAAATCAGGATTGGAAAGATCGGTAGAAGACACCCTTTCAGGATAGGCTTTTTCCTGATGCAGGCGAATAGTCCCAAAGCTGTGGTTGTTGGCGATGACCAGCTTGACGGGCGCTTGGCGGGAAACAGCAATACTCAGCTCATTGCCTGTCATCATAATGCCGCCATCCCCGACAAAGGAAACCACCGGCTTTTCCGGTGCACGAAGGGCAGCAGCAATACCGGCTGGCAAGCCAAGGCCCATCGCACCGCCTATGGCTGCCAGCACCTGTTCGCGCCCGCTAAATGGCCATAATAAATGCACCCAGGAAGAAAAATTGCCTGAATCCATCGTCAGAACAACCTCATCTCCAAGCTGGGCAGAAAGCGCGTCCACCACATAGGAAAAATCCATCCCGTCCCCGGGGGTTTTGGGTGTATAGCTGCGAAATTCCTGCATGAAATCCCTGATTTCCTTCACCCAGCCTGCCCGGGCGTCCAGCCTTTGCGGGGTATGTTTGGCCAGCGCATGACAAAAATCTGCCGGATGGCTGACTATCCCCAGATGGGTTGGAAAGACGCGGCCAATAACCTGTGCGTCCTCTGCGATATGAATGATGGGTGCATCCGGGTTTGGCAGGCGCGGCAACTGGTAATTTTGCGTGGGGGTATCGCCAAGGCGCGTGCCAAGAGCAATCAGCAAATCATGTTTTTGCAAACAGGCCAGATGAGCGGGCGGTATTTTAAAGCCCAGATGGCCGGCAAATAAATCCGAGCGATTATCGAAAATCTGCTGGTGTTTGAAAGTGGTCGCAACCGGTATCTGATAGGCTTCTGCAAAGGCTTTCAGGGCGGGGCGTGCCTCTGGCGCATCAAAACCGCCGCCGGCAATAATCAAAGGTCGTTCGGCCTGTTCTATCGCCTCTATGACCTGTTGGACATGACGCGCATCCACCCCGCAAACAGGCGGCTTTAAAACAGGGAAGTTGGGGATATCTGTCTCTGCACATAGCATATCTTCCATGACAGAGATAATCACCGGCCCTTTGGTCGGGGTCTGGGCATCGCAAAAGGCACGGGAAATGGTTTCAGATAATTTATCTGGATTGGATACTTCAAAAACAGATTTGGCGATTTGGCCAAACATGGCGGTATAATCGACTTCCTGAAAACTGCCGCGCCCGCGTTCATGTTCGGCTACCTGACCAACAAAAATCACCAGGGGCACGCCATCCTGTTCAGCCAGATGCGCGGCAATAGAAACATTAGTTGCCCCGGGGCCGCGGCTGACAAATACCACGCCCGGCTTTTTGGTCAGCTTGGCATCTGCCACCGCCATAAAGCCTGCCCCGCCTTCATGGCGACAGGTGACCACATCAATTCCTGTTTCTTCATACAGGCTGTCCAGCACCGCAAGATAGCTCTCGCCCGGAACCAGAAACAGGCGATCAACCCCGTGCTGGGACAGGCATTCCACCAGAATATCTGCCGCACGTTTTGCCTTTGCGGCAGATGGTTTAGTCGGCATATTCTCTCAACTTTATTTCTTCTTCTGACGGCAGGGGGTCTCTGGTCAATACATCATCTTTGTTACTTGTCAGCCATAAGGCCAGTATCAGCAAGATGGTCAGACCGAACAGGCTAGCCGCCCATGTAACAAAATGGATGACGTGAAACATATAGCTTCCAGCCAGATAACCAATAGGCACAACCAGCCCTATCAAAAGCCAATGGACAGCTTTGCCAATGAAAAATTTTTCCATCATGATTGATATCCTATCGTTTGTATTCGTCTCTGGAATACCAAAATGGCTGAAAGGATTAACCCACCAATACAAAAGATATAGCTTTCAGTCCCTGCTATGATGATATTAGGCGGAAGCAGTAATCCGACCGCGCCAATTGCCAGACCAGCGCGTTGATAGCCTATTAATTTGCCGCGATACCAGCCTTCCATCGCCAGCGATAACACCCACAGACCTGTTAATGCCTGAACCGCAGAAATCATGGTCAGCCATAAAGGCCCGACAAATAGCAGTGATGGATTATACACAAAAATCAGCGGTGCCAGATATTTGGCAATCCCGACCCTGGTTGATTCCAGCGCCGTTGCCATAGGCGGGGTTTTAGCAATGGCCGCAGCCGCAAAAGAGGCCAGCGCAACCGGCGGGGTTATGGTGGAGACTACGCCAAAATAAAAGGCAAACATATGGGCAGCTATCGGTTCCACCCCTGCCTTGATCACCGCTGGCACAATCAGCGCGGCCACGGTGATATAAACAGCTGTTGTGGTAATGCCCATCCCCAGAATGATAGCCGCCACCCCGGTCAGGGAGAGCAGCATCAGCAAATTTCCCCCGGATAATTCAATCACCGATTGGGTGAACTTTAATCCCAGCCCGGAAACAAATACCGCCCCGATAATCAGACCCGCACAGGCACAGGCAATGGAAACAGGCACTGTAGCGCGTATCCCGCTTTCAAGTGACGCCAAAATATCTACCGGGCTGAGGCGAGTTCCTGCCCGAATAAAGCTGAGGCCAATAAGCGCGACAATACCAAAAAAGGCAGAACGCATCGGCGTATAGCCTGCCAGCAACATACCAACCAGTACCGCAAGCGCCAACAAAAGATACCAGCCACGTTTAAAAACCTCACCAAATTTGGGTAAATTATCTTTTGCAAGTCTGCCAACCCCTTCTTTTTCTGCCTCCAGATGCACCATAAAATAGATGGTGGCAAAATAGAGCAGCGCCGGAATGGCGGCGGCGATAATGATTTGCGTGTAAGGCACGCCTAAAAATTCAGCAATGATGAAAGCGGCCGCGCCCATAATAGGCGGGGTTATCTGACCGCCTGAAGAAGCACAAGCCTCTACCGCGGCGGCAAATTTTGGTCGATACCCGACTTTCGACATCAATGGAATGGTAAACGAGCCTGTGGTTACCACATTGGCGACAGCCGAGCCGGACACCGTGCCCATAAAGCCTGAAGCCACCGCCGCTGCCTTGGCAGGTCCGCCGACACGGTGACCGGTTAACGATACGGCCAGCTCGATAAAAAAGCGGCCGGCATTGGTGCGAATAAGAATAGCACCAAACACAATAAACAGGGTGATATAGGTCGCACAAACATATAACGGAATGCCGAAAATGCCGTTTGAGCTCATAAATAATGTATCAATAAATTTTCCGAACCGCACAGGCGGGCCATAAAATATGCCAAAGAAATAATGCGCGTAAAGGGCGTGAATCATAAAAAATGAGGTGATAATGACCATTGACCAGCCAACCGCCCGGCGGGTCAGTTCGAGAACAGATAAAATCAGCAACCCGCCAACAATTTGGTCAGACAGGTGCTTTTCCCCAAGCCGCATATGAAAGGCATCAATATCCCACAAGGTCCAGACCTGAACAAAAAACACGACCATAACAATCGCAATATCAATAAATGCACCCAATTTGTTGAGCGAGGTTTTTAATGGTGCAGTGACCGATGGTCGCCATAAAGGATACATCATCACGGCCAGGGTCAGCATCACAGTTAGATGGATAGAGCGGAAAGAACGCCCTTCGGGCGGGCCAAAAACCGCAACGAAAAGATGGAAAATCCCTAGACCGACAGAAATTACCGCACCAAAAAGAAGGACAAATTGTACCGGGCCCAACCGGCGCGAGCCTGACAGGAGCGTTTCCAGAAACCCGGGCAATCTTTTTTCTTCCGGGAGGGAGAATTTTACCTCATCTTTAGCCTGAGCTTTAGCCTGTGCCATGGTCATTCTTCTATTGAGATAGGGAAGTGGAACGCCTGCCAGCCATTAGAATAATTTTTGGGCTGGCAGGCTTTTGAAGATATTCAGTCTATTGGATTAGCCAGCCTTTACGCCCAGCTCATCATAGCATTTTTTTGCACCAGGATGCAGAGGCGCGCCCATGCCATCCAGAGCATTTTCCAGCTTTACCCGCTTCCAGATAGATTTTACTTCTGCAAAGGTGGCGTGGTTTGCCCAGAACACTTTACACATCTGATAAACGATATCATCTGGCAGATCAGCACTGACAACCATATTTGCCACAATGCCCAAAGTGTTCAAATCTTCGGTTACGCTCTGATAGACACCTTTAGGCATTTTACCAGCAATGTACCCGGCGTTGGCAGCCAGAATTTCTTTCATTTTGTCGTCAGGAAGACCGATAAAACGGATGCCCGGGCTGGTTTCCAGCTCCAGGAATGAGGCTTGCGGCATAGAGGTCGCAGCCATAAACACATCAGCCTGCCCATCTTTCATCAGCGCAATGGATTCAGTGTAATCTACATAATGCACGATCCCGCCATTGGCTTTGATAGAATCAAAGGACATACCATAGGCTTTCAGGATTGACTCAGCAAAAGCTGTACCTGTCCATTGTGCCTTACCTGGTGAGATTTTTGCCCCTTTCATATCTTCGAAAGATTTAATATCGCTATCTGCGCGGGCGGCCACTTGAAACATGGATGGGTACAGGGTAGCAAAATGGCGTACATTTTTCTGCGGCTTGTCAAAGCCAGCCCCACCTGTATAACCATAATCGGTTGTATGGCCATATGACCAGCCAATTTCCGCATCGCCGCCATTCACGGCCTTCACATTTGTAATCCCGCCACCTGAGGTGTTAGAGGTTGCAATGCCCGGAATCTCGTCCTGCATCACTTGCATGATTTTTGCGCCCAGCGGATACCAAGAACCCCCGGATGGCCCGGATACCATACGTACAAATGTATCTGCACTTGCACCTGTGGCAACCAGCACGGCAGCCGAGGCGGCCAGCATTGTAAATAGCTTCTTCATGAAAATTCCTCCCATTTCATCATTTAAACATTTCATAACCAAAGGGTTATTCATACTTAAAATGATGCATGATAATTTTCATAGCCGTCAATGCTGTTATACATTTTGTTTGTCAAACAATGGAAAGCTTTGCATCAGACAAGAAACAGAAAAGCACTTTATATATTGGTCATCACGAAAATTTGGGCGCGCGCTTTTCCAGAAAGGCGGTAATCCCTTCGCGGGCATCTGCACTGCCAAGGGCGGTGGCCACAATATGGGCTTCTTCATCCAGTTGCGCGCCAAGCGGGCTAAGGCGGGCTGACCCTATCAAGGCCTTGCCCATCGCCAGCGCCTGACCAGGGCCATTTGCCAGCCTTTCTGCCATTTTTGTTGCTGCAGAAACCGCCTCGCCCTTTGGCGTAATCTCATTTACCACGCCTAGATCATAAAGCCGTTTGACCGGCATTTTATCGCCTGTAAAGACCATTTGCGCAAACAGCCAGCGCGGAATAGCTTCGGCCATAAAGGGGGTCATGCCGCCATCAGGGGTGATCCCGATTTTGACATAAGCTGCCATAAAAAACGCCTCTTCTGCGGCATAAATCATATCACAGGCCAGTGCCAGACCGACCCCTGCCCCGGCAGCGCCGCCTTCAACCGCCGCGATAATCGGCAGGGGACAGGCACGCATCAGCACAATCATTTTATTGATTTTATCCACATTGCTTCTGCGCTGATTATAATCGCTTTCTGAACGTTTTTTTAACCCGTCCAGATTGCCGCCAGAACAGAAAAAACCCTCTGCCCCGCTTAAAATAATCACCCGCCCCTTATCCAGAGAGGGATCGATATTCTCCAGCAACTCGATAAAACCATCAATAAAGCCGGCAGATAAAGAGTTTTTCGAGCCGGGATTATTATTAATCACGTGTAGCACAGACCCATCTGAGCGAATAATGATCGTGGATTGCGACATGAGCTTCTTCCTTTATCCGGAGGGTTCTTATGCAGAAAGGCGCATCATCTGTTTTAAATGATAATCGCTATCGCCCAGATAATGGTCAATCATTGTCAGGCGTTTGGCATAATGAGCGATATCGGTCTCCCAGCACATGGCGATACCGCCATGCAGCTGAATGGTTTCCTCGGCAACAAGCTTGCCTATCCGCCCGGCCAGATTTTTCGCAGCAGAAATATGTTTATCGCGAATATCGGGCGGGGAAAAAAGATGGGCAGCTGCCAGCATGGTAGCAGAGCGGGTTTGCTCAATCTCCATTAGCAAATCCACTAGCCGGTGCTGTATGACCTGAAACGAGCCGATAGAGCGGCCAAATTGTTTGCGGGTTTTGACATATTCAATGGTGGCATCTTTCATTACATCCATCAGCCCGACCGCTTCAGCCGATAAACAGAGCGCCCCGGCCGCGGCGGTCTGTGAAAGAATATCCCCGCCTTTTTCTGTAATGCAGCTGGCCGACACATTATCCAGCCAGATATCAGCCGCCAGCTGGGCATCAATGGTTTGATAGCTTCGCAATGTCAGCCCTTCTGCACTGCTATCCACCAGAAACAGGCCAATCGCTGCATCGCCCCCTTCCATTTTGGCAGAAACCACTAGATGGCTGGCATCGCTTGCGCCCAGCACAACTGCCTTATGCCCCGATAGCTGATAGCGATCGCCCTCAACTAGCGTTGCTGTTGTATCGGCATAGTGGATATCATAGCGCGATTCTGCCTCGCTAATGGCCAGAGCCAGACGCGCTTTACCCGCCCCGACATCCGCCAAAAGCGCACTATATTTTTTTTCATCTTTCAGCCATAAGGGCATGGCTCCCAAAATCGCGGTAGATAAAAAAGGGGCATTGACCAGATGTTTGCCTAGCAATTCAAACACCAACATGAAATCAAGCCCTTCGCCGCCAAGCCCGCCTGCCTCTACAGGCAATAGGGCCTCTATCAGCCCCAGCTCGGCTGCCTCTTCCCAGAAGCCCGCATCATTGGCCAGATTATGACCGCCGTCCTTAATGATCTTCTGAGCAGAATCTGCATTTTGCAAAAACCTGTCTATGCTAGCACCTAGTAGGCTACGTTCTTCAGAAAGGTTAAAATCCATCTCAATCGTCTCCGGCTATAGTCCCAACACTGTTTTGGCAACAATGTTTTTCTGAATTTCATTTGATCCGCCATAGATAGATAATTTGCGCAAATTAAAATATTGGCGGGCAAGCGGCATGGCATCTTCAGGGCCAATAGGCGGCTCGTTATAGCCTTCATCAAATTGCTCAGAAATATAGGGACAGGCATAAGGCCCAACTGCCTGACGCAATAATTCGGATATGCGCTGGCGAATTTGCGTGCCCTTGATTTTTAACAATGAGCTTTCCGCAGAGGGGGCTTTACCTGCCCCTGCAGCAGATACGGTGCGCAAATTAAACATATCCATCGCCATCAAATCAATTTCCACCTCTGCCAGTCTGGCGGCAAAAAGCGGGTCTTGTGCCAGAGGCTGGCCTCCTTCTTTTTGCCGATGCGCCAGAGATATCAGATGCGAAAGCAATTGCTTGGAATAGCCTACCCCGGCAATGCCGGTACGCTCATAGGTCAGCAGATATTTTGCATATGTCCAGCCTTCATTTTCCACCCCGACCAGATTTTCAACCGGCACTTCTACATCGGTCAGCCAAACCTCATTCACCTCATGCTCGCCATCCAGCGTATAGATTGGCCGCACTTCAATGCCCGGGCTGTTCATATCTATCAATAAAAAGGAAATGCCTTTTTGCGGCTTGTCTGCATTTGGGTCTGTACGCACCAGGCAAAACATCTTATCGGCATGATGGCCGAGGGTAGTCCAGGTCTTCTGGCCATTAACAATATACACATCGCCGCGCCGCTCTGCCTTGGTCTTGAGCGAGGCCAGATCCGAGCCTGATCCCGGCTCGGAATAGCCCTGACACCACCAATCCTCGCAATTCAGAATACGCGGCAGATAGGTTTTTTTATGAGTCTCCGAGCCAAATTCTATTAATACAGGGCCCAGCATATTAGGGCCAAAGGGAATAATGCGCGGCGCGCCTGCTGCGATCATTTCCTCTTCAAAAATATGTTTTTGCACTGGCGTCCAGCCAGTCCCGCCATGTTCAACCGGCCAATGCCAGCATAACCAGCCACGGCTGCGCAATTTTTCATGCCACAGGTGATGGTCTTCCTTACTCAGGCGTTTATGATTTTTTACCTTGTCACGCAAAGCAGTTGGCAGATTTTGTGCCAGCCAGTCGCGTACCTCATCGCGAAAGGCGCGTTCAGATTCTGAATAATTTAAATCCATATTTCTGCTCCTGTTAACAGCCGCTCAAGGGGGGCTCTCCTCCCCTGGCATAGACCCTTTATACTGTATCGGGGTGACCCCATATGGTGGTCGCCTGGCTGGATAGCACGCCGCCATTGCCATGGGCGAGGGACAGTTTGGCATTGTCCAACCAGCCGCCTTCTCCGCGCTCACCTTCATTGTCACCGGCTCCGGCTCTGATTTGGCGAATAGCTTCAATCATAACAAACATCCCATACATACCAGGATGAACACAAGACAGACCCCCGCCATTTGTATTCACCGCCACATCTCCGCCCGGGGCAATACGGCCATCCTTGATGAAATCCTTCGCCTCGCCTTTTTTACAGATACCGATATCTTCCAAAAACAGCATCGTGTTGATGGTAAAGGCATCATAAAGCTGGTAGCTATCCATTTCATTGACCGAAAACCCGGCCATATCCAGGGCGCGCTGGCTGGATTGTTTTGCCGATGTATGCATCAAATCGGGCATTTGAGATATCATGCGATGATGATGTTCCATCGCGGCGCCCATCAAATAGACAGGCGTATGCGGGCCATCTTTGGCGCGATCTGCACGGGTCATAATAATCGCTGCCCCGCCATCGGTTACCAGACAGCAATCCAGCTTGGTAAAGGGCGTGGAAATCATCCGCGCAGCCAAAACATCCTCGACGGTTAGCGGCCCTTGCATAAAGGCTTGCGGATTTAGATTTGCCCATTGCCGCGCAGCGACAGCAATTTGTGCCAAATCTTCTCTGGTTGCACCAAATTCATGCATATAGCGGTTAGCAGTCAGCGCATAGGCGGTCAGCGGTACGCGCGGCTTATAGACCGCTTCATAGGGCAGCGGCTCGGACACGGTTTTAAACCCGCCTGCGGTGCGCTGGTTCGAGCCATAGGCGATAAGTGCGACATTGATAATCCCGGCCTCTAATGCCATTGCCGCATTCAGGGCGTGCGCCATAAAAGAAGAGCCACCAATATTCGAGCTGCTCGAAAATTTCGGCTGTACCCCGATATGTTCTGCCAGGGACATGGCAGGCATGGAATGAACCGCTGTGGCCGAAAACACCCCGTCAATATCCTGTACCGAAATACCGGCATCCCTGGCCGCCAGATAGGTTGCCTCCACCATTAAATCCATTGCATTTTTGCCGGGGGCTTCGCCCATCCCTGCCATGCCAAGGCCGATACAAGCGGTTTTTGCTCTTAGTGAATGTGCCATTTTTTACGCCCCCTTCGCTGGCTGAAAGACAATCGCGCGTGTGCCTTCCACTTCCTGGATATCTGCGGTCACCGCCATACCGATTTGCACCTCATGCGGGTCGATCCCCACCACTCTGGCCATCATGCGCGGCCCTTCTTTTAAGGTTACAAGCGAGATATTATAATCCCCTCCCTGTTCTGCGCGGCGGCTGGTGGCGGTGGTAGCGTAAATCTCGCCCTCGCCGCTAGCTTCCACCCATTCCAGATCGGCCTCCCCATTATGCGGATTAATCATACGCGGATAAAAGATATATGCCCCATCTGTTGTCGAACGCTGCAACATAAATTTGCCTTCTTCCAGATAGGCCTCAAAGCGGGCTTCTGGCCCTGCTCCTTCGAATTTATCTGTCATTTTCTGTCTCCCTCTTTTTATGCTGATAAGTGAAAAAGCAAGCGCATCATCGATTATTCAGCTGTTCTAGTGCCTGATGATATTCTGTGCGTAGCTGGTCGATAAATTCTGCTGCTGGCCGGGTTTTTTCAATCACGCCTATGCCCTGACCTGCGCCCCAAATCTGTTTCCAGGATTTCGGCTTTGACTGGCCGGATGAGTAATCCAGACCGGATTTCGCATCTGGCAAATTATCGGGATCCAGCCCTTGTGCGCGAATAGAGCCGCGCAGATAATTGCCATGCACGCCGGTAAAATAATCGGTATATAGGATATCTTCGGCCACACTATCAATGATCATCTGTTTATATTGGCTATCGGCATGGGCTTCGCTACAGGCAATAAAGGGGCTACCAATATAGGCCATATCTGCCCCCATCGCCCTGGCTGCCAAAATCGAATGACCTGTGGCAATCGCCCCGGACAGCAATAATGGGCCTGCAAACCAGCTTCTGATTTCCTGTATCAGGGCAAAAGGCGATTGCCGGCCGGCATGACCGCCTGCCCCTGCAGCCACGGCTATCAACCCGTCTGCTCCTTTTTCAATCGCTTTTTGTGCAAAACGATTATGAATAACATCATGCAGAACAATAGCGCCTGCCTGATGGGCAGCGTCATTTACAAATTCGCGTGCCCCAAGAGAGGTAATCCATATCGGGACTTTCCATTTGGCCAGAATTTCCACATCGCGTTCCAGTCGGACATTGGATTTATGCACGATAAGGTTCACCGCGAAAGGGGCGGCAGGGCGCTGTGGATGGGCCTGATTATGCTTGTCCAGCCCTTCTGTGATTTCGGCCAGCCAGGCCTCCAGCATGACGGGATCGCCCTCTTCTTCCCGTGCGTTCAGGGCCGGAAAGCTGCCGATGATGCCGGCACAGCATTGGGCGATGACCAGCTTGGGATTAGAGATAAGAAACAAAGGCGCACCCACAACCGGCAAAGAGGTTTGTTGAACCAAATCTTGTGCCAGCTGATTAGATAGATGATGGGCGCACATAAAACCTATTCCCCTGCCGCCTTGCATACCGCCAGCGCATCCAGAGCCACACAGCCATCCGCCATGGCGCGTAATGGATTAATCTCAAAAGAGGCAAGCTGGTCTTCATGCGCGGCCACAAAGGCAGAAAAATCTGAAATGGTTTTTGCTACCGCTTCAATATCACAGCTCTTTGCCCCGCGTGCCCCTGTCAAAAGGGGATAAAGTTTCAGCCGCTCCAGCATCGAACGCGCCGCAGACGGGCTGATGGGCGCGCGCATAAAGGTAACATCCTTTAACAGCTCGGCATGGATGCCACCAATCCCGACCATCACCATCGGCCCAAAGATAGGATCGGTTTGTGCCCCCACAATCAAATCCACCCCATCGCCTATCATGGGCGAGAGCATCACCCCGTCTATCTTTGCCTCGGGGGCATGACGCCGGGCATTCTCCAGGATTTTCTGATAGGCCGAGACCGCTTCATCTTCACTACGCAGGTTCAGCATCACCCCGCCAATATCGGTTTTATGCAAAATATCTGCGGACAGGATTTTCATTGCCACCGCCCCGCCAGCGCGTCCAAATCCTTGCCGGACATCTGCCTCGGACAAGCAGGTCACATCCTCGACAACCGGCAAGCCGAAAGAGGTCAGAACTGCCTTTGTTTCCTGCTCATTCATGGCTGGTTTCAGCTGTACCGGCTTTGGCAAGGCAGGCGGGCTATCTTTATCCTTTGCGGCAAAGGACTGACCAAAAAACATCATCGCATTCAGGGCGACCATCGCGCGTGAAGGATCAGAAAAAGTTGGAAACCCATTATCCTGATATTTGCGATGCATATCCTCTTCGGCCAGCATCACATGCAAAAACAGCCTGTCATCATAGCTGGCCATTGTTTCGGTCAGATAGGCCAAAAGCGGCTCGCCCAGAACAGGTGAGCCAGCGACCGATGTCCAGAAACCAACCAGCCCGTCATAACCGCCCTTATCCAGCATCGCCCGGGTAAAGCGCGGCACCAGCGATAAATCATTAAAAAATTGTGCGGTAACATCTACCGGATTAACAGGCGAGGCAAAGGGAACAATCTCTTTCAGCTCTTCCTGGCTTTCTTTCGGCATGGGCGCGACATCTAGACCAAGCGCATCGGCTGCATCGGCCATTAAAATCCCTGCCCCGCCGGAGATGGTTACCAGCCCAACTTTCTTGCCAGTCGGATATATGCGCGGCTTGGCCGCCAGCGCCAAATCGGTCATTTCCTCGGTAGAAGAGACGCGAAACGCGCCATATTGCCGGAAAATAGCATCATAAATCTTGTCTTCACCGGCCAGAGAAGCGGTATGGGAAGCTGCCGCCATCGCCCCGATTTCAGACTGGCCAACCTTGGTGACAATCACCGGCTTGCGATTGGCACGTGCCGCTTCCAATGCCTCTATCATCAGCGCGCCATTTTTAACCGATTCCACATAGGCCAGGATGGTATGCACACTCTCGTCATTGGCCATTAGCTTAATCACTTCCGCAACCTCAATATCGGCCTCATTGCCGGTTGTTACCCAGTGATTAATGCCCAGGCCGCGCAAATGACACGCCATATAAATATGACTGCCATAGGCCCCTGATTGCGAGGCGATACCGACCCCGCCTACCTCTGGCTTGGCGCGGTCAATGGTCGCGGTAAAGGTCGGGAAAAAACAGCTTTGCGCGTTAAACAGCCCCAGACAATTAGGCCCCAATATGCGAATACCTGTCTCTGCGCCAATCTGAACCAGTTCCTCTTGCAAGGCACGTCCGCTGTCATCCATTTCTGCAAAACCGGAAGAAAAGATAAGGGCAGTACGTGCGCCTTTTTTCGCAGCGGCGCGCACCTGATCAGCGACCATGGTTGATTTGACTGCAATAAGGGCAAAATCAATCTCTTCTGGAATATCGCCTATGCGGGCATAGGCTGGCAGACCCTGAATGGTTTCATTCTTGGGATTTACCGGAAAAATCTGGCCAGTAAATCCGTGATTGAGCATATAGGATATGGGCCTCCCGCCAATGCGCGTTGGATTATCAGACGCCCCGATAATCGCCACCCTTTGCGGTGCGGTTAACTGATCAAGCGTGTCATAAGGCTTCATTGTGCGCCAAACCCGACAGAAAGGCCGCCACATACATTCAAGGTCTGACCTGTTACATAGCCGGCTTCATCGGATAAAAAGAAGCTGGTCGCAGCCGCAATATCTGCTGGATCGCCCACCCGCCCAAGTGGCACATTTGTCTCAATCCGAATACGGGCAGGCGTTCCCACCGGCTGACCCTGATTAAATAATTCTGTCGCGATAGGGCCAGGGGCAACCGTATTTGCCGTCACCTGCCAGCGTGCCAGTTCCAGAGCCATACTGCGCCCCAAACTGGCAACCGCTGCCTTGGCTGGCCCATATAAGATGCGGTCTTCCTTGCCCAGCGCGGCGCGCGATCCGATCAGCACGATACGGCCAAATTGTTCCGCCTCGAATATTGGCATCATCAGCTGGCAGGTTTGCATCAGGCTAAACAGATTTATCTGCATCAGGCGTTGAAAATCTGCCTGGGTGACATCTTCCAGACGGCCAGAGATGAGCAAGCCGGCATTGCCCACAAAACGGGCGGGGCGATGTTTTTCAATAATCTCTTTTAGCTGGTCGCCGGAATCGCTGGAGGTCAGATCGACCCCGTAATGCGTCCAGTCTACATCTTCCGGCACTTTGCTGGACAGGCCGATAACCTCCATACCCTTTGCCTGACAATCTTTTGCAATAGCGTGGCCAATGCCCCGGCTTGCCCCTGTAACTAAAACTGTATTGCGTGCCATTTATTCCTCCCAAATAGATAGACCAAGCCGGGCGCGCCGACGAAGCCACAAGCTGGGGCGATAGCGATCATCGCCCGTAATATTGTGCATTTCCTGCATAATAGTGAATACCGTATCCGCGCCCAAATGATCGGCCAGTTCCAGAGGGCCTTTCGGATAATTCAGCCCCAGGCGCATGGCGGTATCAATATCCGCCGGGCTGGCAAGGCCAATATCGGCCATAAAACATCCCAGATTTGCCACCATCGCTGCCAGGCGTTGCCCGACAAAACCGGCCGAATCACGGATAAGGGTAATAGCTCTGCCATTGGCGATGATCCCCGCTGCCACGATATCTGCGGCCTGGCTATCTGCGCCGGGAGCCATCATCAGCACCACTCGTTTTTCCAGACTGCCGACCGGGTCAATACAGACAAGGCGGCGCGAATCAACGCCCAGATTAAGGGCTGTTTCGGTGGCATCTGTGCCAACAGGGGCAGCCAGGAGCGGGCATCTGCCATCATCTGCTACCACCGCCAGACCCAACTCTGTGCAAAGAGTGGCCAATTCCGGGCTATCGCTGGCAAGGGCAACAGGGCCAGCGCTGCCTTGCGGAATATAATCAGGGCTTGGCGGGTTCACCATTTTACCCTCTTCATAGGCAAACCAGCCTTGCCCTGTCTTGCGCCCCAGCCGGCCCGCATCGACCATGGCTTTATGGGTAAAGCTGGTGCGCAGGCGGGCATCCTGCATAAAGCCGTTATAGATAATCTGGCTGACCGGATAATTGACATCTATGCCGGTTAAATCCATCAGCTCAAACGGCCCCATTCTAAAGCCATAGCAATCGCGCATAATGGCATCAATTTGTTCCGGACGGGCGACTCTGTCCTGATAAATGGCCAGCCCTTCGGTGGTAAATGCCCGCCCGCCCATATTTACAAGGAAACCGGGCGAGTCCTTTACCACCACAGGCGTGCGCGTCATTTGCTTGCCGATAGCTACCAGCGCATCTGTTGTGGCTTGCGAGGTGGCGGCGGCCACAATCACCTCTACAAGCTTCATCAGGGGTACGGGGTTGAAAAAATGCAATCCGGCTATCCGTTCGGGATGGCGACAGGCACTGGCAATAGAGGCAATGGGAATAGAAGAGGTGTTTGAAGCAATGATAGCCTCTTTTGATACCACTGCCTCTAATTTGGCAAATAGCTCGCGCTTTACTGCCAGGTCTTCAAATACCGCTTCTACCACCAGACCGGCATCTGCCACCTCTTCCAGACTGGTAACAGGCTGCATGAGGGCGACTGCTTGCTGGCAGGCTTCCTGGCTGATTCGTTCTTTTTCTACCAACCGTTCCAGACGTTTTGTGATGGCCGCTTTAGCCGCCTCTGCCCCACCTTCTTTCATATCAAAAATATAGACCGGCATCCCGCCTTGCACCGATACCTGGACAATGCCCTGACCCATAGCCCCTGCGCCAATAACTGCAATTTTAGTCGCTGTTTGTGCGTGCCCGATATCCGCCATTTGCCTTCTCCCCATATATTTCTGGAACTTAAAAAGAGCATAAGTTTGTTGTTTACAGTACTTCATTCAAGGCTAATGTAAAGATAGGGAAATTTTATATTCTAAAAAATCTGGGCACTTAACCGGCGCAGAATCAACCCCAGAAAAGGTGAAGACAGATGGCCAAAGAAATGATGAAAGCAGTGGAAATCAAGGCATTTGGCGAGCCAGAGATGCTACAGCTTTGCCAGCGTCCACGCCCGATATTATCGCCTGGTCAAATTTTGATTAAAGTAGCCTATGCCGGAGTAAATCGCCCGGATCTGCTGCAGCGCAAAGGCAATTACCCGGTACCAAAAGATGCCAATGACCTACCCGGTCTGGAAGTGTCTGGCGAGATTGTCGAGACAGGTAATGCGGTAAAAAACTGGCAAATCGGGGAAAGGGTGTGTGCGCTATGCCATGGCGGCGGATATAGCGAATATGTCGCGGTGGATGAAGGCCATGCCATGCCGGTGCCAACCGGTTTTGATATGGCACACGCTGCCTGCCTGCCAGAAACCTATATCACGGTTTGGGGCAATTTATTTATGCGCGGGCATCTGAAAAAAGCAGAGCGTGTCCTTATTCATGGCGGGGCAAGCGGCATTGGCACAACCGCGATACAGCTTGCCCGTCAGACAGGTGCAGAGATTTATGCTACCGCAGGCGATGATGCACGCTGCCGATATGTAGAAAAATTGGGCGCGCGCGCCTGTTTTAACTACAAGAGCGAGGATTTCGAACAAAGACTGGCCGCTGAAACAGATGGCGAGGGGGTGGATGTTATTCTGGATATGGTCGCAGGCGGCTATCTGGAAGCACATATTCGCGTCCTAAAGGCAGATGGCCGGCTGGTCATTATCGCGGTTCAGGGCGGCATTCAGGATAATCTAGCCCTTAATAATGTGATGCGGAAGCGTTTGACCATCACCGGCTCTACCCTTCGCCCGCAATCCAGCGCGGCAAAATCTGTTATCATTCAGGATATGCAAAATCATATCTGGGACTGGCTGGAGACAGGCAAAGTAAAACCTATTATTCAGCAGGTGTTTCCCCTGAAAGATGCGGCAAAGGCACATACCGCACTGGAAGCAGGTCAGCATATCGGAAAATTTGTTTTGCATGTTGCAGATGTCTAGATAAATTCCATAGGAAGGGCATAATAGCCTTCATCCCTCTTTTTTTTCGCAAACAGGCAATTCAATCCTTTTAAAAACCAACGAGGCCAGAAAAATGATCGATTTTTACACATGGACAACCCCGAACGGGCGCAAAGTTTCTATTCTGCTAGAAGAATTGGGCGTGGAATATAACGTCCATTCTATCAATATCGGCCAGGGCGAGCAGTTTGAGGAAAATTTCCTTGCGATAAGCCCCAATAATAAAATCCCGGCCATCCATGATCATGAAACCGGCATCTCTATTATGGAATCAGCAGCTATTATGATTTATCTGGCAGAAAAGCATGGCAAGTTTCTGCCCGCCTCCGGTGCGGCGCGTGCCAATGTTTTGCAATGGCTGATGTGGCAGATGGGCGGGCAAGGCCCAATGCTGGGTCAGGTACATCACTTTGTGCATTTCAATAAAGGGGTGTCTGATTATGCAGAAGAGCGCTTTTCAAAAGAGGCAAAAAGAATTTATGGGGTGCTAGATAAACAGCTTGCCAGTAACGAATTTATCGCCGGCGAATATTCAATTGCCGATATGGCGTGCTGGCCATGGGTATCGCGCTATGAATGGCAGGAAATTGATTTAAAGGATTATCCGAATGTCCAGAGATGGTACAAAACCATCCTGGCCAGAGAGGCGGTGCAAAAAGGCTATCATGTACCAAAGGCCATGCCAGATATTCCGCAAGGCGATTAACCCGAAACAGCACGTCAAAAAAGGACTGAAACCAAGCGTGTTAGAAAGTATGGCAAACATTGGATAGCTATGGATTGATAGCGCTATTATCGGTAGCGTTTTTATTGGGCGGATTTGTAAAAGGGGCGATTGGCTATGGGATGCCTCTTGTCGCAACACCTATCTTGCTGATGAGCTTTAGCTTGCCACAAGTGGTCCTTATTATGGTGCCGCCTATTTTTTTCAGCAATGTCATACAGGGCTTTCAAACCCGCAAAGCCTGGCCCGTGCTAAAGCTGTTCTGGCCCATGATTGCGGCCAATTGTGTTATCCTGCTGTTTTTTGGCGGGCGTATTCTAACCATGGTCGATGCCTGGATATTGACCTGTTTTGTCGGTGCGATGATGGCTCTTCATGCCGGCCTTTCTCTTGCTCCGCCCGTCGCTGCCTTTACGCGCATTTTTCAGAAAATTTCGATTGGCAAACTTATCCTTCCTGCCGGTATTGTTTCCGGCTTTTTAGGCAGTGTTACCACCATCTATGGTTTCCCCGGTCTTCAGGTGATTGTCGCTTCGCAATGTGATAAGGAGGAAATTGCCTTTTTATTTTCCATTTTTCTGGCCAGCGGCCATCTGGCGCTCTGGCGCGGTATGGTTTTAAATGATTATAGCAATCCGGAAATGTTGCAGTGGGGACTTATCGCCTGCCTGCCGATGTTTTTTGCCCTGTTGGCGGGGCGCATTGTGCATAAAAAATTATCGGTACAAGCCTTTAGAAAAGCCGTGAATTTGGTGCTATTGCTTGCTGGCTTGGGATTGATATTGAAATCACTTTAATTTTAAAAAAGCAAAAATTTAAAAATAAAAGAGGAAATCATGACAGAACTGGTACTTACCGAAAAGCTGGAAAATAATATCGCTCTGGTCAGGCTTAACCGGCCTGAGGCTCTTAACGCCCTGAATATCGCTACCCGCAAAGCCATCGCAGACAGCTTTGCCAAATTGCAAGAAGATGAAGAGGTGCGCTGTATTGTCCTGACAGGAAATGACAAGGCCTTTGCCGCAGGGGCAGATTTAAAAGAGCTTTCTACTGCCAGCTCTATCGATATGTTTAAACGCCGCACAGAGCGGTTCTGGCAAGTGGTCACCAACACCCCGCAACCCATCATCGCTGCAATACAGGGCTATGCCATGGGGGGCGGTCTGGAGCTGGCGATGATGTGCGATATGCTGGTAGTAGGCGAGAATGCCCAGCTGGCTCAGCCCGAAATCAAGGTCGGCATTATGCCTGGGGCTGGCGGTACACAACGCCTGACCCGTGCGGTGGGTAAATATAATGCGATGAAAATTAATCTGCTGGGCAAGCCATTTTCCGGCCAGCAAGCCTATGATATGGGGCTGGCTTGCGAGGTATGCCCGGATGATGAAGTGCTGGAGGTTGCATTGAAAATGGCCACTACCATTTCGCGGATGCCGCCTTTGGCTGTACAGGCAATAAAACAATCTATTTTGCATGGCCAGGATGCCTCGATGGAAGCTGCCCTTTTCCTTGAGCGCAAAGCCTTCCAGCAATTATTTGCCTCTGAGGATCAAACAGAAGGAATGCAGGCTTTTATTGAAAAGCGCCGGCCTGACTTTACCGGCAATTAAGACCGCCTGTCCGGCAGCGAACCAAAAAAACAGAGGGTAAAAAAAAATGGATATAGAAACGCTCAAACAAAAGACCGGCACGCTATTAGGCAGCTCCGGCTGGTATGTGATGACGCAAGATCGCATCAATCAATTTGCCACAGTCACAGAAGATGAGCAATTTATCCATATTGATAAAGAGCGGGCAGCCGCCAGCCCATTTGGCACCACTATCGCCCATGGATTTTTAACATTATCCCTGCTTCCAGCGATGGGCAAGGATGTTATCCCCGAACTGGATGGCCATTTAATGTCGGTAAATTACGGATTTGAAAAGCTGCGTTTTTTATCGCCTGTTCCGTCGGGTGCGCGGGTGCGCGGGCATTTCACCCTGACCTCGCTGGAAGAGCGCAAGCCCGGCGAGATAACCATGTTATGGGATGTTTCCATTGAAATTGAAGGACAGGAAAAACCTGCCCTTTATGCCCAATGGCTAAATCGTCGCTATATTAAAATCTAGCTATCGCTATATTGTATTTTAGCTTCACGGCGCAATATTTTGCCGACCGAACTGCGCGGCAGCTGGCCTGTGATATGTATCCGTTTGGGCGTTTTTACCGAGCCGAGGCGTGATTTCACAAAATCAATAAGCTCTGCCTCGTTGGTCTCTGCTGCGCTGCGCAATTCTACTGCTGCATGTACTGCCTCTCCCCATTTTTGATCTGGCAATCCAAAGACCACACATTCGCTAATATCGGGATGCTGGCCAAGTACCGCCTCTACATCATTTGGATAGACATTAAAGCCGCCCGTGACCACTACATCGCGTATCCTGTCCTTGATAAAGACAAAGCCGCGTTCATCCATATAGGCAATATCGCCTGTATGCAGCCAGCCATCAATGATAGTTTCACTGGTTTTTTCCGGCATTTTATAATAGCCCTTCATGACCAGATCGCCGGCAAATACCAGCTCGCCCTCAACACCGGCTGGCAATAATTTCCCGTCCTTATCCATGATACCCACTTGAGTAAGAAAGGTTGGCTGGCCGGTAGAGGCATGGTTTTTCGGGTCTTGCCAGTCTTTGGCACGCATACAAATGGCAATTTGCGGAACTTCGGTTTGCCCGAAACAGGCTTCCATCGCATGATTGAAAATCGGCATAGCCTCGGCCACCACATCGGGGCGTATGCTGGCCCCGCCAACAATAAAATGGCGCAAGCTGGATAAATCCCTTTGTCTGATATTAGCGTCCTCCAGCATCATATAAATTATGGTTGGCGGCACAAACATGGTGGTCGCGCGCAATGTTTCAATGGCACGCAGGATATTGGCCGGGCTGGGCTGTTCCATAAAAAGCTGGGTACCGCCCACAGCAAAAATCGGCAGAATAAGGGTGTTTGCCCCATGTGTCATTGGCGCGGCAATTAGATGTCGATCCTGGCTGTCAAATTCATAGGAAACCAGCATGGTTGCGATACAGCTATTAAAGACGCGGTAGCTTTGCATCACCCCCTTGGGCACACCAGATGACCCGCCGGTAAATTTAATCGCCTGCAAATCATCCGGGCCAAGCGCGTGGCGTTTTGGTATCTCGCCTTTATGTCGTGCTATCAGATCAGATATCCAGGCGGCCGGGCGGTTTGTTTCACCATTTTTTTTTGCCCCGATAAGCGCGGCCTCTGCCGCCCCGAACTTATCTGCGCAATTGCCATCAAAAAAGATAATGCTTGGCTCGGTCAGGGCGATGATACGATCCAGCTCTTCGCTGCCATTGCGCGGATTAAGCGGCACCCACACCTTGCCCGCAGCATACGCCGCCAGCCAGGCCAGCAGATGTTCATAATTATTGTAGGCACAAATGCCTACACGGCTTTGCGGTTCAGGGTCGATAGCCTGCAAACCGGCAGCAAGCGCATTCACCGCCTCTGCCAACTTTGCATAGGTGATTTTTTGTACCTTGTCATTTTCCTGTATTTCGACGGCAATCCGTTCTGGCCAGCGCCGGGCGGAACGAAAAAAATTATCAACAGGCATCATTATCCGGCTCATATAAAACTCCTCATCACCAGCCATCGCCCCACCCCTGTTATATAGCAATGACGCGCGCAATAAAGCCTATCAGGCGATACCTATTTGGGCGACAAAAAAAACCGCCCCCTTTTTTTAAGGTGGCGGTTTAATTTCTGTGATGCAAGCCAGACACTCTTTTAAAAAAAGAGCGCGGATAGCGCGCTATTTTAAGACAGATTTATTGGCTGAGATAAAGGTTTCCATCTCTATCAGACATTGGGACATTTCAATAATATTTTCCTCAGAATAGCCAATATGGATTTTATCGTCTGATCCGATCACCACAAAGCAATTATCAACCGGGACAAGCTCTGCCATCTCCGGATATGTAAACAGGTTCTTGCCCGCATAAAGTTTCTCAATATCTGCCAGCTCAAATTCGGACAACTCCAGCATGGTGACCCGGAACTTCTTTCCCTTGAAACTATCAGGGAAAAAATTCACCCCGTAATTTGTACAATTTTCATAAAATTCATTTTTTAATTCATATCGATGACATAAAAGTTTTCTAGAGCGCGGCGCAAAGGCAAACATCAGGCTGGCGCCCTCATCATAAATATGCTGGGTAATTCTGTAAAAAGGCTGGCCGATAGAAGAGGCACAAATCCGAGTTAACTCAAAATCCTGAGCGTCCTCTTTGAGATATTCTTCACAATAGGCCAGAGCAGAGCCTGCACCGCTAAAAATAAATGCTGACACCCAAAAGGGCATCAGCATTTTGACCATATATTTTTTCCACATCATAACGCGGAGGCCTTAAAAATCATTCGCAATTTTGCTTTTCTTGGAATAGCTATTCACGCCTGGTACCTTTGAGGTGCTTTTTGCACCAGAACCGCTGCCAGAACCCTGACTTGCAGATACTGGAGCATCACCGCGCGCGACTTCTTTTTTTATGGTTTGCTTGGCATCAGCGGCGGCGGCGGACAGTTCTGGCTTCCAACCTGCCACAACCATCACCAGTTTTTGCTCTTTATCCACACATTCCCCAAGCACAACAATCCCGCTTAATACAGATTCAGTTGAGCTGGCCATGGTTTCAACCATAGAGCTGATTTCTTCGACTTGTCCGGAGGTGTTCCCGTCGCTATCGGTATTTTCAATCTGGTTTGTTAAATCGCTCGTTAAATCAGCAGCAGCAAAATCCTCCTTCATAAAGCGGGTAAATTCTGCTTTGGCCATCATAAAGGCTTTTTTCTTTGCTTTACGAACAAGACTGCTTTTCGGGGCGAGAAAACTGGCTTCCCCTGACATCAAAAAAGCGCGAATAGAGCCTGTTTCCGGGTCTTTTTTATAGGAAATACCAAGCGAGGTGGTTTCAAATTCATCCGTAAATCCATCGCAGCTAGCATAGGCCCCGGCAACAGGAATTGTAGCAAATAATGTTGCTGCCAGCGCAAGCCTCGTTACTTTTTTACCTATTCTACCAATCATTTTTTACACTCTCCTCAAGTTTTTTCATGCTTTCATCTGCACGCTTTTGGGCATTTCTGACATTTTGTGTATCATCCCCTGAGCCACTTGACCCGGCATTGACAGTGCCGCCTAATTTACGGGTGATCTGGCGCGAAACGCTAACACTTATCTTATCGCTAAATTGCGATAGGCTATTATCTTTTTTAAATTTTAATTTGCGTATGGGCACAGAGCCGGAAGATATGATGTTAGAGGTTGCAACCTCAATCACCTTGAAATTGGCCGAGCCATTAAAGTTCTGCCGGATGATCACATTATTTCCGACTTTCCGCTCTTCCACCTCGGAAGATAATTTTTCAAATTCGGTAACCAGCATGAAATCTGCGCCGGCAAGATTGCCGATGCGCGCCATTTCCGTCATCGAATTATTACCCGCAGATACAGTGCCCAATTCAATTTTCCGTTTGTTTAAAAAGGCTCTGTCCAACACTTCCAGCTTGCCGGATTCATTTAAGATATTTTCCAGACTATTACGGATTTCAGAGGCAATCTCATCTGCTTCGGAGGGGGTCAACCCATCAATTTTTTTCATCTCCGGCTTAAAGACGATAAGGGTGTTTTTTGTTTTATCGATGGAGGATTCATATTTTGGAATCTCTACCTGCAAAACAACCTTTATCCCGTCTGACAATTCCTGTTTCGAGATATATTTATAGCCGCTCAGTATGCCTTTGACCTCGCTTGCCTGAACCTCATATTGGGTGCTAGTTTCCACCGCCACCCCTGCAGACTGGCCTTCTGAATTGCTGACCTCTGCTGTGGCGGTAAAATCTGTACTAAGCTGGGAGGAGGCAAATTTTTCCCCCAATACTTGCGCAATTGCACTTCGAATAGCTTCATTGGTGGCCTGTTTCAAATTGCCACCTTCGCCTTCAGCTTCAACTGTGATGATGGTAATGCCAACCTTTTTTGATGGTGTGCTGCTTGTACCAGACCCGCCGCTGCCAGAAGACGCGCTGCCAGAAGCGTTGCTGGCGCCGGCTGTCTGGCCACTGCTGGCAGAAGCACTACTGGTAGCGGTAGGGGTTGGATTAGAGGTGGCCTGCTTGGCATCTGCCGCGGCCGCAGAAAGCTCGGGCTTCCAGCCGGCCAGAACCAGAGCGACTTTTTCATCCTTATCAACACATTCGCCCAGCACCACAATGCCACTTATTACCGATTCAGCGCTAGAGGCCATCATTTCTGCCATAGAGCTGATTTCTTCTACAGCGCCGGTTGTGTTCCCATCCTGATCTGTCTTTTCAATGGAATTGGTCAAATCTGCGGTTAAATCGGCAGCAGAAAAATCTTCTTTCATAAAACGCACAAATTCAGCCTTGGCGTTCATCAGGGCTTTTTTCTTTGCCTTGCGAACCAGGCTGGATTTCGGCGATAGGAAATTGGCTTCCCCCATCATCATCAATGCTGTTATGCGACCGGTTTCCGGGTCTTTTTTATAGGAAACCCCCAGCGAGGTGGTTTCAAATTCATTCAAAAAATCTTCACATGAAGCAAAAGCCGCTGTGCTGGAAGCTGAGAAAAACAGGAGGGAAACCAGAATGGCTAATAATTTTCTCATCTTTAGACTACCTCATTTACCTGTCGCAAAAATTTAAAAATGGTCAGGCCGCGCCAAATATGCTGGCACGGCCTCTTTTTTTTGGAAATTAGATGCTCAATGCATCCAGCTCGTCTGTTGCTGGAACAGCGATATCATTTTCCTTTGCAATCGCTCTTAAATCCTTAAAGCCCTGAATAGAGAGCTTTGCAAATTTCACGATAGCCGGGCCTTTGGTTGGAATATCTTTGGCAAGGCCGATGATTTCCATGCCATCGGCAGGGGTAGGTGTACCAGCTGATGAGGCATCTGAAATAGCCAATGCAGCATCTACCGCAGCCAGACCAACTTTCAGTGCTGCGGGCGCATAATTTGCCATCGCTTCACCAATTTTTTGCTTTTCACCTGCATTCAGGGTTTTCGCCTGAGCCAGCTTGTCGCTAATACGGCCAAGACCGTCATTTGTGACATTAACAGACTCGTCCAAATCAGATGCGGCAAATGATGTGCCTTTTTCTCTGATATTCTGTGCCTCACCGCGCAGGGTAGCAGCTTCCTGCTTCAGACCCAGAGCTTCGGCCAGCATCGCGATTGATTCTTGTGTTTCAGCAACACCGGCAACTGCCTGGTTCATAAGGTTTTTGAATGACTTGGCAATTTCGCCCCAGCTTTTGCCACCGCCGCCGCCCATCAGGCCGCCAGCCATACCACCCAGATTTCCAGCACCACAGGCACTGAGCGTGGCCAATGCTGTAGAAGCCATTGCAAATTTAAGTACTCTTCTTCTTGCTAACGTCATTTTTTACTCCTCTGATTAAATGACAAAACTTATCTCAAACCTTTTTGCTGAAGCTGGGCGACAACCGTATCCATGGCATAAACCACCGCTTCATTATAGGCGTTTGTTTCGGCCACACCGGCATCACCGGAATCCTGGCCATAAACAACTTTCGGGCGAACAGATGCAACGGTTTTTGCCC
The DNA here is from genome assembly GCA_965660495.1 of Puniceispirillaceae bacterium (SeqCode). Taxonomy (GTDB): domain Bacteria; phylum Pseudomonadota; class Alphaproteobacteria; order Puniceispirillales; family Puniceispirillaceae; genus JADHLI01. The sequence continues at coordinate 1,694 of CBFIAD010000015.1, read as the reverse complement.
GGCCATCTGACAGCATCCAGACAGAAAAACTAACCGTTGCCGGAACTTTTACTGTCCCTCGCACCTCATCCACTGTTGGCGTTCCCAAATCAACAGAGCCCATGCCAAGGAATGTCCATCCGGCATCAATCGCAGCGGTCTTATATTGCTTGATTAATTTTTTCGGAAAGCTACCGTTTTTGCGAAGCATCCCCTGGTCGACGATATCTTCCAGATAAGGCAAATCAAATTCATCAGCCAAATCTTCGGCATCCATTGGCTCAAAGCCGGCATCCACCAGCTGCTCTTGTACCGCGTAAGCCACTTGCTCTGACACCTCTAGATTTGCTTCATATTCCACCGCATCTCTTTTCTTCTTTGAGCTGCCGCCTGACTGGTTAACATCCATTGTTTTTGTGTTAGTGCTATCCAGCGAAGTTGTACCATCGCTTGCGCTTTCTTCTGTCAGGGTAGACTGGCTTTCAGACTTGTTAACTGTGGTCTGTTTAACCTTGAAAGAGTTTCGGGATGTTTCCACTCGGGCAACAAAAATTGCCCCGAAATCACTGGCATCCCCTGCTGCCTGATTGCCGGCTTCGGAATTATCTATGAAAAAGGCGTTGAGTGCATCCACATCTACCAATGCTGAAATCGCCACCTTAAAGGTTTTTGTGCCAGCATCATTTTTCTTTTGCTGGACGGCTGCCTCTATGACGAAATCATCAATATTCTCATAGATGCTTTCTTCCAAATCCTTGAACATCCGTTTTTTAGATTTTGGAAAAGAAGCGGCAACTTTTTTCACCGCCTGCCGCTTGGCATCTTCCAGAGCAGAGGCTTCGATATAGGAGGAATATTCCTGATATTTCTTTTCACCAACTGCGGTCACCTTAACCGCCTCTTGTGCGCTTGCCATATTCAGACTGGCCATCAAACCGACCGAGATAAACAGCGCTGAAAGTAATCTTAAATATCTTCCCATCATAACTTCTGTCCCTTTCTTTTTACTTTAGAATGCTGCGAATAATTGTTCGGTTGCGGCGGTGATTTCTTTGGCCGTATTCGCAGCTGTTTCTGGTGCAGCACGAGCAAGAAATTCCTGCTCGACACTACCATCAAACTGTTTGGAGATTTCATAAAGCAGCGAGTAGAGCTGCTCTGGAAATTGAAAGTGAGGGGTCAGCTGTTCCACTTTTCTGATCACGCCGCAGGATTCTTTTTTCCTGACGAAGGAGGAGTTCATCAGTGTATCAAAGGCTCCATCGATTTTGACATTCGCCTTGACGATAAAACAGACTGTTTTTTGCTGCCCCTTCACTTTTTCGTAATAGACAAACCGTTCAACATCCAGGCCGATAGAATAGGAAGGCTCTGGCAGCGATATTTTGCGCGAGGCATCCGCAAAAACAGTTTCCATTTCCTGGTTATTATTTTCCCCGAGAGTCGGGATGAGCATCCCGCCTGATTGCTGAACAAGATTAGCTTCGAAAATCTGGCCGGTCTGATCGGCAAAGAGCGGCAAATCAACATGGCCTTTCATAATGCCTGCCACTTCATCAGAGAGAGTTACAGAAGTAATACGCGGATATTTTTCAGAAAATGCCATGAATTTGATGTTTGATTTGGCTTTTTTATACAGCTCATCAAAAATATTCGCCCCGCGATTATTATTTGCATAGAGATCCATCCCGATCTCTTGCAGTTGCTGGGCAGAT
>CBFIAD010000014.1:0-31908 GCA_965660495.1 Puniceispirillaceae bacterium (SeqCode) | reverse complement strand
CGCCTTTTCGGTTTCGATATCGGTCACAAAGCCGTATTTATAGGTGCCGGTGGCATCTTCTACAGCCGCGATTGTCTCAGTTGTGGCTACCATATCTTTTAGACCTCTGGTTGAGATGGATGTTCAAGCGTTTCCAGCGACACAGGAAACAAATTGGATGGATGAAACAGGTCAGACAGGCTGACCCCGTCCAGAGCTGCGCGTATTGCCCCGTTAATACGATTCCAGCTACCACTCATAAAACAGCCCTGCTGAACCGCGCATGGATCATCTGCACCCTCGACACAGGCGGTCAGGGCAATGGGCCCTTCAATGGCTTCGATAACCTGGGCAATGCTAATGGCGGTGGCCGGCATAGCCAGCTGGCAACCGCCTTTATTGCCGCGGCTGGTCGCGACCAGTTCTGCCGCGCTAAGCGCTTTGATGATTTTGGCCACAGTCGCTTGTGTAAGCTGGGCGTGATGGGCTATCTGGGCACTGGACAACAACTCGCCCGGCCGACCATGCAAAACCCCCATTACCAGAATAGCATAATCTGTCATACGATTAAGGCGTAACATTTGCGCGTTTGCTCTCTAGCCTGTTGAAATTGCGAATGATTATCATAAACAAGACTATTTTAGTCCTGTTTAATTCTAGTTAGGTCTTTATCAAAAATTTGCAAGGTGATAAAGGCTGATTCTGCAGCAAACAGGCAAAAGTTTTTCTATGATGTAAAAAAGGCTGTGTCTGCACGCCAGGACAGATATTCATTCCTGCCCCGATTATTTCAGGCTCTAATTATAGGCTTCGGCGCGCAGCTGGTATCGCCCTTCTTCAAAGCCGTCAAACACATCATCAATATCTGGATGATTGACCGGGCCATTTTCTATGTCTGACAGCAGATTTTGTTGCGAGACATAGGCAGAATAATAGGTTTCCGAATTTTCCGCCAGCAAGTAATAAAAAGGCTGCTCGCGCTCGGGGCGGATATCTTCTGGAATAGCGGCATACCATTCTTCGGTATTATCAAATTCCGGATCAACATCCACAATCACACCGCGAAATGGATAAAGGCGATGCCGGACGACATCGCCAATACAAAAAACTGGTAATTTGTTTTTTGGTTTGCTCAACGTGTTCATCAGAGAGTTATCTGTTCCTAGAACCGCTCTTTAACTTTGAGAACCTGCCGACCTTTATACATCCCTGTCTTCAGATCAATATGATGCGGGCGATGCAATTCACCTGTCACCTTGTCTTCTACATAGGCATCGGCGCTAATCGCGTCATGGGCGCGGCGCATATCACGCTTTGATTTGGTCACTTTGCGCTTTGGAACAGCCATTTTCGTAATTTCCTTTAATCTGCACCTGAGCCTGTCTTATTTTAAACAGGCCTATTCAGGTGACGCGAATATCCTTGGCACTTATCTGATGGTAAGGCAAGGTTGGTGGAGCCAGACGGGATCGAACCGACGACCTCATGCTTGCAAAGCACGCGCTCTCCCAGCTGAGCTATGGCCCCTTAACCTGCACCTTGCGGTTAGCGTTCAAACTGAACCCCTCAGAACAGAGGTGTTTATTCATTAAATGGGTCGTCAGGTCAAGCCTCTTTTGACCTGATTATGCAGTTTTTTTACTCTGCACAGCCCAAAAGGCGTGTTTTAGGCCGCAGACAGGTTGCCCAGCGCTTCGATCACCGCAGGATGCACCAGCTTTCCATCCCGAACATTCAGGCCATTTGCCAGATGGCTATCCCTTTCCAGCGCAGCCAAACCATGATTGGCCAGTGCCATCACAAAGGGCAAAGTCGCATTATTCAGCGCCGTTGACGAGGTAAGCGGCACTGCCCCTGGCATATTTGCCACGCAATAATGCACCACATCATCAATGATATAGGTAGGGTTTTCATGGGTGGTGGGCCTGGAGGTTTCAAAACAGCCCCCCTGATCAATTGCCACATCAACTATGACCGACCCCGGCTTCATTTCCTTTAGCTGGGTCTTGGATACCAGCTTGGGCGCACTTGCCCCGGGTATAAGCACCGCCCCGATAACCATATCGGCCTCGCGCACGGCCGCTGCCAGACCTTCATGGGTAGAAAAACGGGTGGCAACAGATGCCCCGAAAATATCCGATAAAGCACGCAAACGCGGCAAGGAGCGGTCAAATATCGTGACATCCGCCCCTAACCCTACGGCCATTTTAGCCGCATTTTTGCCGACCACACCGCCACCAATTATCACAATTTTAGCAGCTTCTGTTCCCGGCACACCTGATACCAGCAAACCGCGCCCGCCATTCATCGCTTTTAAATGAGCCGCCCCTTCAATAACAGAAAGCCGGCCGGCTACCTCGGACATCGGGGCAAGCAAGGGCAAGCCGCCCTCGGCATCGGTGATGGTTTCATAGGCAATGGCAGCACAACCAGAGCGCATCAACCCTTGTGTCTGGGCGGCGTCAGCTGCCAGATGCAAATAGGTAAACAGAATTTGGTTCGCCGATAATTGCTCCCATTCCTGTTTTTGTGGCTCTTTGACTTTGACAATCATTTTGGCATCACAAAACACCTGCTCGGCAGTTGGGCTGATAATCGCCCCGGCCGCCTGATAGGCATCATCGCCAGCCCCAATACCAGCCCCTGCCCCTGATTGCACCATCACCTGATGGCCGGCCTTTACCAATTCAGCCACAGATGAGGGCACAAGCCCGACCCGAAATTCGTTATTTTTGATTTCTTTTGGCAAACCGATAAGCATCTTTATTCTCCTTGCAGAAAGCCGCGCCATTTTGGGGATATTTTTTATCCCCGCCAAAACGCCCTGATTATTCTGATATGAGAATAGCCCAGTTTACACAAAATTATTGCGCTTATTCATGCTTGTAATTACGATTTTTTACGGTATAATTTGATGAAATTTATGTTTTTATTAAAATAATTGCGTGAAATTATTAAAGTCAACAATATTATACAATCATAATATTAAAAAACATTTTATCTATAGAGGGTGTTATGGACAAAATCGATAGATCTATCCTGTCTATATTACAGGAAAATGCCCGTATTCCAAATGTAGAACTGGCAGACCGTGTAGGCCTGTCCGCATCTGCCTGTCTGCGCCGGGTCGCCCAGCTGGAACAATCCGGCCTTATCACCGGCTATCATGCCAGATTAAGCCATGAAAAGCTGGGCCATTCGGTGCTAGTACTGGTGCATATCACCCTGCATGGCCAGTCGGCAGATATGCTCTCGGATTTTGAAAGGGCCGTTCGAAACGTGCCACAGGTTTTGGCCTGTTTCCTGCTGGCCGGGGAAAGTGACTATTTGTTGCGGATAGCGGCACGTGATGTGACCGATTATGGCCGTATCCATAGCGAATATTTATCTGCCCTGCCCCATGTCCTGCGTATGGAAAGCAATTTTGCCTTGCGCGAGGTGGTCAATCGCGGCCTTTCAGCTGAAGAGCTATAGACCTTTTTATTGGGGCTCAGGGCTGTTTCAGGGCAGCCCCATATGCGCGGATTTGCGCCAGCATCTTGTCGAAAGGCTGCCAGTCATCAGCCTCTGCGATGGGCGCCCAGACCCCTTCCATTACAGATATCTCCATTGTCACCAGAGGGGCTGCTTTAATCTGGGCGATAGCCTCGGGGGTTTTTTGGCGTGTTTGAAGGGTGGCAAGCTGTTCTGCAAGCTCGGCAAGGCCTCTATCTTGTTGCCAGAGCGCAGAAGTTGCCTCATCCGGGGCGAGCTGGCCGCCATAAGCATCCTTAAACAGCTGATCCCAGCCAATCCCGCTTTGCCCGGCAGCCAGAAATAATTGCTGGCTGATGGCCTTAGCTGTCTTGTCCTTTGCCTCTACCCCCAGCCGCCAGCAGATTGCTCGGGCAATCTGTGTTTCCACCTCAGACCAGTAATCGCCTAGCGCCGACCCCAAGGCTTCGGCATCCAAAATGGTCTGAAAGCAATCTGCAAGCCGGCAAAGTGCCCAAAGGGCGGCTTCTGGCTGGCGTCCATAGGCATAGCGTTTTTGCTGGTCAAAATAGGCAGCGGTAAAACCCGGCTGCATCGCTGGTAAAAATCGCCAGGGCCCATAATCAAAACTCTCGCCCGTAATATTAAAATTATCGGTATTGAGAACACCATGCACAAAGCCTGCTGCCATCCAGCCTGCGACCATCCGCGCTATTTTTGCGGCTAATTTCCCGAGGAAACCGGGAATCAGTTCTTTTAAATCTGCCTCCGAATCCAAATCCGGGTAATAATATTTGATGGTATGGCGCAACAGAATTTCCAGATTTTCCTGTTGCCGCAGATAGGCCAGCCTTTGAAAACTGCCAATGCGAATATGCGAATGCAACATCCTGGTCAGCACCGCCGAGCGGGTGGGCGAAGGCTCATCCTGCCGGTCAAGCGATTCGCCTGTCTCTATCACGCAAAAAGTTTGGGAAGTCGGCACATTAAGCGCGGTCAGCATTTCGGTTGCCAGTATTTCGCGAACCGCCCCTTTTAGGGTCAATCGGCCATCTGCTGTGCGGGCATAAGGCGTGCGCCCTGACCCCTTCGTGCCCAAATCCAGAATCCGTCCAGTTGCTTCCTGCCGGCACTGGGCAAATAAAAATCCCCGCCCGTCGCCAATATCCGGGTTATAAACCCCGAATTGATGGCCGTGATAGCGCAAGGCAAGCGGCTCGGGCAGATTATCTGCCAGCGGAACAAAACGGGCAAAATGACGAATAAAATCTGCATCAGAAAGGCTGTCGAGGCCAATCGCGCTGGCCGCTGCATCATTGCGATAGCGCAAAATGCTTTTGGGAAATTCAGCTGCCCGCACCGCATCATAAAAGGCTGTGCCAAGTGCAAGATGGATAGGGGCAGGTTGATAGCGAGACATAGCGGCCTGTTCTAAAAAAACCGGATAATCAAAATCTTTGTCAAAAGCCGACCTTTTGGGCGTGAAAGGGACAGACAAATTAATTTTTTATTCTCTACTCTGTTAGGGAATATGGCGATGCCGTCAAGCCCTGATATGTAATAAAGGAGTTATCAGATGGATGATTTAAGCTCTGTATTAAAGCCTATTGAGGTGGCAAATGGCCTACCAAATGCCTGTTATATTGACCAGAATATGCATACAAAAGAAGCAGATTCTATCTTCAGACAGGGCTGGGCGGCCATTGGATTTGGCTGTGATGTGCCAAAGCCGGGCTGTGTGTATCCTGTTGATATGCTGGGCATCCCCTTATTGATGGTGCGAACCAAAAAAAATGAGGTATATGTTTTTGAGAATGTCTGCCGCCATCGGGGCATGATTTTGGTCGAAGAGGCTGGCCAGCTGAACGGGCCTATCACCTGCCCCTATCACGCCTGGTCCTATGATTTGGAAGGCGCGTTAAAGGCCACCCCTCATGTTGGCGGCCCCAATATCCATAACGACGAGACGGTGATTTGCGAAACCCTGTCCCTTAACCGGGTCAGATCGGTAATATGGCGCGATGTGGTATTTGTTAATCTATCCGGCCTCGCCCCTGAATTTACCAATATCGCCCAGCCTTTGCGCGAAAGATGGGCAGAGTTTGAACAGCCTATTTATAGTGGCGGGGCAGATTCGATGTTTACCCTTGAGGTAGATTGCAACTGGAAACTGGCGGTAGAAAATTATTGCGAAGCCTATCACTTGCCCTTTATCCATCCCGGGCTGAACAGCTATTCGCGCCTGGAAGATCATTATAATATTCTGGATGACGAGATTTATGCCGGGCAAGGCTCTCATGTCTTTAAACCGCAGCTGGATAAAGAGGGCAGAAGTTTTCCTGCCTTTGAAGGCTTGTCAACAAAATGGGATACAGCTGCTGAATATTGCGCCTTTTTCCCCAATGTGCTGTTTGGCGTACATAAAGACCATTGCTATGCGATTTTACTGATCCCCAACGGCCAGGCCAAAACTACCGAACGGGTGAGTATCTATTATGCAGATGAAATAGCCCTTAGCCCTTCCTATGCAGAAATGCGCGCCACAAATACCCGCCTTTGGAAAGGCATATTTATTGAAGATATTGATGTGGTGGAGGGGATGCAACGCGGCCGCAATGCCCCGTCATATGATGGCGGAAAATTCTCGCCCAAGATGGACAACCCGACCCATCATTTTCATAAATGGGTCGCCAGCCAGATGCAAAACAGTTAACGCCTGACCGCTTTTAGCCTTTTTCATACATTTTGTTTAACCGGCCAGAGAGCACATATTCATCGATGAAATCCCCCAGCCGGATGAATTCATTAAAAAACCGTGTGCCTTTTGCCGCTTCCAGACCTTTGAAATTGGCGGACATATGGCGCACCACCGATAAATCTGACAGGGGCGGGGCAACCACCACATTCAAATCTTTTAAATTATCACTGAGCATGGACATATCGCGCTGGGAAGGCGGGACTTTATTTGGCACAATGATAAGATGCGGCGAGAGCGTATCCAGACTTTCCTTTCGCTCATCCATTTCCTGGACAAATTCAATGGTTGGCCGCAAATCTGCCCAGGACAGGGTGGTGGGGATAATTATACATTCAGACATCATGGCAATTTGCCAAACATTGCCTGGCCAGCCTGCCCCTGTATCCACAATGGTAAGCGTTTCGGGGTTAGCGCGCATCCGGCGCAAAATACTGTCCAGCGTGACCAGACTAAGCCCGTCAAAACGATCCGATACCGGGACATGGCGAATATTATCGCCCTTTGCCATCGGCTCTAGCATCTCAAACGATGTGCCTTGCCTGTCCGCATCCACCATCTGGACTTTCATCTCGCCCTTTTTGTTCTGGAAATAATCAAATAATAGGGTTGTCAGCGTGCTTTTACCCACACCGCCCTTGATATTTCCAACAAAAATGGATTTACCCTGTTCCAATTTTATTTGCCTGTTGCTGTGCTGATTTGTCCTAAAGATACTTTAGGAAAACATCCCATATTTTTCCCTATTAATCGACATAAAACAGCGCTTTATTACAAAGTTAGGAAAATAAAGGGCTATTTTTTCACTATTCCGGGTAGGAAAATAAAATCATGACAGGAATATATTTTTCGATAATTGCTGATAGCGCCCTTCACTATCGCAATAGCCTACCACAAAATATCTGTTTAATGCCGGTTGCAGAGCCGTATATTCACGCAAAAAAATCAGGATGGTTCCGCGCCAAAATCGCGGCTTGCCCAAATAATGTCCTGATGCGGTCAGAATGGAAAATCGGACTGCCAGTTCACCACAAGGCTTGCCGGTAACAGGCGATGAAGCGTTTCCTTGAAAAAGAGCGATGATAGGCGCACTATCCCTTTCCGGGAAAAAAGGGTTTTTCAAGGTAGAAAAAATACCATTTTGGCCGATCATCTCCTGAAAACAGGCCAATTCTGTATTAATGCTATTTTCTGCACATGGCGCATTATCCGAAGGCGTGCTGATTTGTTTCAACAAATAGGCAGAACGAAGCCATTGGGCTATTGCCTCCCCATTTTCCGCTACAATCGAAATTTTTGTCTGATGGGTCTTTTGGATAGTATGAACCAGACCGCCGCCAATCAGGGCCATAAGGGTCAGCCCGATAAACAGGGCTTCCAGGAAACTTACACCTGCCGATTTGGACATAGCCGCAGGTGAAAGGCTATTTTGATCTTTTCGCGTTTTTTCGCCAGCCTTCATTTTCCCTGCCCCTCACCTTTACACACGCTTGACCGATGACGGGTGGTTATCTCTCACCCGTCAGGGAAAATATGTCTATTTCAAAGCTGCAATTGCCTTTGCCTGATGATACAGATTGCGGGTTTCATCCACATAAACATCGCGGGTAACATGACCCTTTTTGAACATATCGCGCAATTTAATCATCTCGCGTTCAATTAATTGCAAATTATCTTCAATGGACAGGCCTTCTGCACTTGGCAGCATCTGTTTCTTGCGTTGCGTATTCTGGCGCTCCCCGCGTTTGAAGATCATAAAATCATCTGTTTGTGCTAGGTCATCGCTTTCTTCTACAGCCAAGCTATCGGCTGCTGCCATGCTGGCAGGAACAGCCATATCCACATCTGTTTCCATCCGTGCTTCTGATGCTGTGCCAGGCCGTTCTGTCGGTGATTTGGGTTCTTTGCGGCCTATTAGCGCAATGATCAGCATCAGCAATAAAATACACAATAAAGCAGCCGATAATCCTGCTATCAGCATCGCTTGCGGATCGCCAGATTGCGCACCGTTCAGGACGTCCATCAAAATGTCATTCATTCGAGTATTGCCCATATTTATTCCAGCGATCTCATCTCGGAATGGCTGTTTGTACAGGGTAGCCATTCTTATCCTTATAGCAAAAAATCAGGTAAATTGAACCTAACGATTTTGCAAAGCAATTAATTTTTGCTAGACGCCCGACCATCAAGGCGGCAAAACTGAATAATATGATTATCCTGTCTGTTCGTTAAACAGCTAATCAGCGGCGCTGAAAAGACCATAAATAGAGGGGGATATGGCAAATACACAACCACAACAGACCGTTTCCTTTACCCGTATGGAAGCCGGCACAAAAGAAGATTATGCTCTGCTTGACAGGCTGGAAAAAGCCTATATCAGCGCCCTGCCCCAACGCATTTTATCGGCACTGGAAAATTTACAGGACAGCCTTGGCGGCTACCAGGTCACGCGCCTTGAACATTCCTTACAAACCGCCACACGGGCAGAAGAAGATGGCGCAGATATAGAGCTGATTGTCGCAGCCCTTATCCATGATATCGGGGATGATTTGGCTCCGGAAAATCATTCCCAAATGGCGGCCGCGATTCTCCGCCCCTATGTCCGCGCAGAAGTCACCTGGATATTAGAGCATCACGGCATTTTCCAGATGGTTTATTATGCAGACAAATTGGGTCTGAACAAGGATGAGCGCGAACGCTATCGCGGCCATAAATGGTTTGATAGTGCAGAAAAATTTTGCGGAGCATGGGATCAGGCGTCCTTTGACCCGGCCTATGCCAGTAAACCTCTTTCCTATTTCGCACCGATGGTCGAGGAGATATTCAGCCGTCCTGCTTTCAGCCCCGCCATCATTGGCAAGCCAGACAGCCAAACCGGATAATTTTCCCATGTTTAACCGGATCAGCCAAAAGCTGTTTGAAGCCTCTATCAGCAATGCCTATACTAGGCGTTTTAAAGAAAAGGGCGCAGCAGCCGAAGGTGTTTTCTGGGCATCAAAATTAAGCCAGACTGCCCGGTTTGACCATATCCTCAGCCAGATTATGGCACAGGATAGCAGCCAGAATATCCATCTGGCCGATATTGGTTGCGGCTATGGGGCGATGTGGGAGTTTATCCAGACAACTCCGCGTTTTCATAAGCTTGTCTATTCAGGATATGATATTAACACCGCCATGATAGACTATTGCACCCGCCATTTTAGCGATGGCAAACAGCGCTTTTATATTGGCCGCAAACCGCACCGGAAAACAGATTATGCTGTCTTTGTGGGGACATTTAACCTATGCCATACCGATGATTATGATTTATGGCAGGATTATATTTTGCGCCAGCTTTCCTATAGCTGGAAAGAAGCTCGAAAAGGCCTGGCGATTAACATTACCAGCCTTGCCAACGCCAGAATACAAAATCAGATTTTCTATATAGAGCCGGAAAAATTCAAAGCCCGGCTGGAACGCGAATTTGGCCGCACCCATGCCAGCGCCACCCGCTATGTCGATAATGATGCCAGCTTTATTATTCGAAAATAGCTAAATTTCAACGCGCCGCATCGCAGTGACCGCCAGTTTTCGAATAAGATGCGAACGTCGCGCCCCTGCGAGGGGGCGCAAGGGCGCAGGCCGGGTAATCAGGCTGTCAAACCCGTCAGACAGAATGATGCCGCATTGATCGGCATCCGGCAAAATATCAATCGGAAAATCTTCTGCCACAGCAAAATAAAAATAATCGGCAAATTCAATATAGTCTGGCCATTTTTTGTCACTAAGAAAATCCTGACGCGAGGATTTAACTTCAATAATCGAAATTTTTTGAGTTGGGCCAAGAGCGATTAAATCAGCGCGGCGATTATTTTTCAGCGTGAATTCCTTTAAAGCTGCTTCACCTGCATCAATAAATAATTTTGCGGTGGCGCGTGTGATTTTTTCTGCAACAATTTTTTCTGCAGCAATTTTTTTGTCTGGCATCTGGCAAAAACTCCCCCGATGCGGTTTATCTGCCTCAATAAGGTTTATCGGTTTGGCAAGCAGCTGAATTACGCTACGCTTATAACCATATCAATCCTATAACAGAAAGTGTGATTTACCATGACCTTTTCACTGATCGCCCGCGAGCCGGAAACAGGCCATCTGGGTATCGCAGTTGCCAGTCGTTTTTTTGCGGTTGGGGCGGTGATTCCCTTTATCACCCCGGCAGGGGCAATTGCCACACAAGCGCTGGTTAACCCGCTATGGGGAGTAGAGGGAAACAAGCTGCTGGCCAGCGGGGTGCGCCCGCAAGCTGTATTATCACAATTACAGGACAGGGATGAAGGCCATCGTCAAAGACAGGTTCATGTGATGGCAAAGGACGGCACAAACGCAGCCTATACAGGGGCAGATTGTATTGAATGGGCTGGCCATAAGGCAGAGGCCAATCTATCGGTTGCCGGCAATATGCTGGCTGGCCCCCAGGTTCTGGAGGCAATGCTGGCCAGCTATCATGATAATGCTGACAAGGATTTTGCCGAGCGTATGCTTTGTGCAATGGAAGCAGCAGAGGCGGCAGGGGGCGATAAAAGAGGACGGCAGTCTGCCAGCCTGACCATTCATCGCGGCGAGGATTTTCCCTGGATTGATCTGCGCTGTGATGACCATGCTGAACCTTTAATAGAAATCAGGCGGCTGCTGGATGTAGCATCAGAACGCTATCTACATTTCACCGAAATGATGGGTAGCAGTGCCAGATTTAGCGGCCATGCAGACAGGTCAAAAATTGATGCTGCAATTGCGGCGGCGGCAAAAAAACGCGAGGCAGAAAACAAGCCTCTTGCCTCACAGGCCTATGACCGGCCACAAAATTAGGCTATCCGAGCAGCCTATGGCAGGCGCAATAGCTCGGCATTTGCCCCAAAATCCTCTATCAGCTCCTCTAGCGGGTTTTTCCTGCCATCAAAGACAGGGGCAAAGGGTATTTCTGCCCGATTTTCTGGCAAAAGAGAGGTGCTTGCCAGTTCAGACAAGCCGAAATGACGATCAATTTCTGCTAGAATAGCGCTGAATTCTGGCGCTGACCCCAGCTTTTCGCGCGCCTGAGAGACAATTTCCCGAGCCTTTAACCATTGACCATCTTCTATAGCCAGACGGGCAGTGCGAAGGGCGGGTGCATACAGATTAACTGGCAATGCATCACTATCTTCTGTATTTTCTTCTTCATTGGCTGACATTTCGGGCGCGCTATCCATGGAATTGACCCCATCTTCTTCGGTTGTGGAAGCGGGGTCAGTTTCGGTAACGGGATCGGGCTCTATCACCGGCTCAGGCGGGTCATAACAACAGGCCAGAGCCGGTTTATTCCCAATAATCGTGAAATCTGTGCCCATGATGACAGATGAAAACACAACCAGCATAAACAAAGCACACACCCTGCCAGATATCATAAATCGCCATTTCATTTTTTGATCACACATCTGCCGGCTTTCATCTGCTGCTCTGAATTTTTCCTTCTACCCCCAAAAACGACTGGATAGGCGAAAACTTAAAAACACTTTAGCGATAGTTTTGCCCACGAGAGGCTGGCCGCCAAAAATAGTTTTCATTAAATCTAATTTAGAGCATTCATCTACAGGCACAAGGATGCTAGCCTGCAACCAAAGCCCCGGCCTTTGCGAGACATATAATATGAGCGATGAAGTTAAAAAGACAGGCTACCCATTGAAACTTGAAAAAGACAGGCAGGCAGAGCAAATAAAATCATTGATGGATAAACAAGCCCATCATTTAGAGGATAAGATTGCCCATTTGCGTACTATCCATCATCTGGATAAAGGGCGAATAGAAACTGCCCTCAGCCAATGGATGAAAGCGAAATAACCTAAAGCCCTTTCAAGGCCAAAAGAAAGAAGTAAAAAAAAATGACCATGCGTGCAATTCGCTATTTTGCAATATTTTTATGGATGATAATTTGGCCTGTCATCGGCCAGGCTATCACACTGGAAGCCTACGCAAAAAATCCCGATGGCTATATCCTGTTTATCCGTCATGCCCTCGCCCCTGGCACAGGTGATCCATCGCATTTCAGGCTGCAAGACTGCCAAACCCAGCGCAACCTTAGCCAGCAAGGCGTGGATCAGGCCAAAGAGCTGGGCGCACAGCTATCACAGGCAGGGCTGAAGATCGCAGATATTTTCACCAGCCAATGGTGCAGATGCAAAGATACAGCACACGCGCTGGCGCTGGGAGAGGTGATTGATGAGCCGGGATTAAATTCATTTTATCAGGATGTTGTACCTGAAAAAGAAACGCTTGCCCGCCTGCGACAAAAACTTGGCCAGATTGATGAGGGCAAGGGCATTACCATCATGGTGACCCATTTTGTGACTATTTCTGCGATTACCGGGATAGGCGTATCGAGTGGCGGTATGGTTAGCTATAACCCGAAAACAGGGCACGCCGTGCCAATTGAGAGGAAGTAAGATGCGTCTTGTTGCCAAAATATGTTTTACGCTTTTGCTGATAGCCGGGCTGGTATTTGGCTTGATGAAGCTTTATCCTTATTTGCGGCCAAACAATACCGCCTTTGCACCGGACACCCCCTCGCAGACGGTTTCACCGCGCCTGAAAGGGATTTTCAATGGGCTGGGAAGCGGCTTTTCAAAATAGGCAAAAACGCTTTTTGCCAAACAGTAATTTATAAAGAGGCATATCGATGCTGGGCAAAGCCATTATCCTGATCATTCTAGCGATGCTGATATGGGCTGGATATACCAAACTGGCTAGAAAATTGGGATTGCCGGGATTAAAAAAAACCGCTGCTACCCCGCCTGATCAAAAACCGATTTTGACCAAATTCAACCTCTTAATTGCCGGGTTAATCGCGGTATATCTGATGTGGGGACTTGTCCAGATTTTGGGCTAGCACGACTAGCCCGTTTTAATTTTTTAGCCCTTACAAATTTTTAGCTTCGGTAAGTTTTTAGCCCTTGTAATTTTTTAACGCCGCTTCCAGATCATCCAGCTCGTCACAGCCCAGCCAGCAAATCTTTTTCAGCCGCTCATAATTGACCTCGGCAGACGCTTTATCCTTTAGCATCAAAAACAGCTCGCCCTGATATTCCAGCGCGCCCTTATGTTTGGGATCAAGCCACAATGCCTGTTGATAATGAAAGCCCGCCTTATCCAGCTGGCCGGTTTTGCGATAGGCAAAGCCCAGCAGATTTTGTACATCCGCATCGTCCCTCGCCTTTTCCTCAATGTCATGCAAGACAGGAATTGCCTTTGCAAATTGCCTCTCGTTTATCAGCTTGACGGCTGCATCATATCCAGCCGGTTTTGACGGGGCCGCACTATAGGAATCGCCGCCTGCCGCATACGCAAAAAAAGGTGCCGAGGCCAGTAGAAGAAAAAGGGGAAAAACAGCTGCCAGGCCAGTTTTTCTGAATAAAAAAAGGTTTAAAACCATCCTGTTACTCCTTTATATGTCCCGAGCGGGAAGCCATCCTATTTTGTGCTATCTATACGTGCCCATGCGATAAATGGATGTGCTCTCACGCTGTTGGGTTTGACAGGCAAGCCTTCTGCTATAGAGTAATATCAGCATAGAATTCAGACAGGCAGGAGACACAAGAAATGTCAAATAATGAACAACATGAGGGTGGATGCGCTTGCGGAAAAGTGCGCTATCAAACCACCGGCCAGCCAGAGGTGCACGCAGTGTGCCATTGCCGTTATTGCCAGCTTCGCACAGGCTCGGCCTTTGGGGTAGGCGCCTATTTTCCAAATGACAAGGTCAGCCTGCTGTCAGGCGATTTAAGCCATCATCGCTATCAGACACAATCCGGTAATAATGTGACCACCAGCTTTTGTTCTGCGTGCGGTACGACCACCCATTGGCAGATAGAATCCGAATTTCTGGATGGCAAAACCGCGATTGCGGTCGGCACCTTTGACCCGCCTTCTTTCTGGTTTGATATTAAGCGCGAGATTTTCTTGCGCACCAAAGCCCCCTTTGTCGAGATTGATGCCGAAAACAAGTTTGAAACCTCTGGCACTTACAAGCCGGTAAAAGAGGATGAAGACAGGCAAAATCCGGCCGAATAACGCCCAGATCGAATAAAGCCGGGGCTATGTAAAGAGAGCTAGAACAATTCAGAAAAGAACCTGGCTATGTAACCGGGTTCATTTTCATTCCGCCAACAGCCTGTTCCACCGGCATCAGCTCTATGGTAGAAATATTGACGTGGTCTGGTGCATCCAGCGCGAACAGAACCGCTTGTGCCACATCTTCGGGGCGAAGTTCTGTAATGCCGGACTGGCTAAGGGCGTTCATACGTTCAGCGTTGCCGGTGGCTGCCTGAAAAAAGCCGGTAGAAACGCGCCCGGGACATATTTCGGTTACCCGGATGGGTGTGCCGCTTAGCTCGGCACGTAAATTTTGGCTAAACAGGTGGATAGCTGATTTTGTTGCCCCGTAAAGCGCCGAATATAGCGTATGCAGCCCAGCAATAGAACCAATATTCACAATATGCCCTTTGCCGTTTGCGCGCATTTCTTCCATCACGGCCGCGGTCAGCTTGATAGGGGTTGTAACATTAATATCCACCGCTTCCTGGATCAGATGCAGGGGCAAATTATCCAGCCCGTCAATACCATGCCCGACCCCGGCATTATTCACCAGAATATCGGGGGAAAATTTCTGTATTTCTGGCAAAACAGCCTCGCTATCACGAATATCAGCTGCCAGCGTTGCGATATCGCCCGCCTCTTTTAATTTGGCCAGATTGTCCGGGTTTCGACCAATCGCCAGCACCTGGCGCCCGGATTGTGCCAGCGCCTGAGCCAGGGCAAATCCGATACCGCTTGTTGCCCCTGTAATGACAGCTTTTTTCAATTCGCTCATCTGTCCTGACCCTTTTTTAATTTCACCCGGATTGTTAAAAAATACCCGTCCATATCATGTGCCTGCCCGGCCGCCCCCGTCAAGCAGGCACAAAAGAGCCAGGCAGAACCCTTTTGAGAATATAAAAAGCCTGCCGGCTAAATCTTTATGCGGGGGCGCTGTTATTTACCCGCTCAGACAGGGTCTGGGCGGTTTCCAAACGCTCGCTATATCTATCTACCAGATAGTCTGCACGCCCTCTGGTCAGATAGGTAAATTTGACCAGTTCTTCCATCACATCGACAACACGGTTGTAATAGGAAGAAGCCAGCATCCGCCCCTCTTCGTCAAATTGCTGAAAGGCCTTTGGCACAGAAGATTGATTAGGAATGGTCAGACAGCGCATCCAGCGTCCCAAAATCCGCAATTGATTGACTGTATTAAAACTTTGCGAGCCACCAGATACCTGCATCACCGCCAAAGTCTTGCCCTGTGTCGGCCGCACCGAGCCAAGGGCAAGCGGTATCCAGTCAATCTGGGATTTCATAATGCCGGTCATGGCCCCGTGCCGTTCGGGCGAGCACCAGACCATCGCCTCTGACCAGCTAATCAGGTCGCGCAATTCAGCAACCTTTGGATGGCTGGCATCTACCCCATCATCCGGCAAAGGCAGCCCCGAAGGATTAAAAAGGCGGCATTCTGCCCCCAGCGCCTCAAGAATGCGTATCGCTTCCTCGCTCAAAAGGCGGCTATAGGAACGCGCCCGCAAAGAGCCGTAAAGCAGGGCAATTTTTACCGGTGCAAGATCGCTATTGCCCAGAGCGGCATGGTCAATAGGCGATAGAGCAACAGCATCAAGATTAGGATTTGTCATGGCAAAAAGACCTGTTTTTAAAAAATGTTGAGCTCGCAAAATAGCATAGACAGAAAATCAAAACCCGGCAAAATTGTTTTACAATCGAAAATAAAGAGGCGAAATCGGCAAGCTGCCAAAAATTCGCCAAACATATCCATTATCCGGGCAGAACATTTTTTCCTCCCCTGAACTAGGGCTGTCTTCGGGCAGCCCTTTTTTTATTTCAGACCCAAAAGTGCCTTTCGTAGCGCTGGCTCTGTTGTATCCGGCCCCAGCCAGATATTTATAAAAGCCTGTGAAAAGGCAGCATCTGGTATGGTAACAGGGGTTTTTCCCTCATAATAAAAGGTGATCGTGCCTTTATCTGTCCAAAAAAGGGCTGCCTTTGTGGCCGGCTGAACAGATTTTATCGCCTGCTGCAGATATGCCTGCCATCGCTCTATCTGGCTGTCGGTGACATTTTTCTGTCGCCGCATCTCTTTTATGGACGCTTCTATGACCTCGTTTTTGGTTAAATCGCGCTTGTACACAAACTCCAGCACAAAATCCTTGTGCCAGGAAAATGGCGCACCATCGGAAAGTAAACGTATATCATATACCTCCCATAAAAATATCTTCAAGGTTCCCTCGCCTATGATGGTCGGGGATTGTAGCTGGGTGCGCCAGACCTCGGACGCTGCCATTATAGCCGGTGCAAATGAGATGAGCAAAAAGAGAAATATAGTTCTGAAAAACATCATGATGATATAAGTTTATAAATATATACTTCAATATTGTACATAAAAAATTACTAATCAAGCCAGATTTAAAACAAGGGAAGGCGTATGGTTAAAATGAAATATTTTATGAAGATCATTAGCCTTTTCTTTCGATTTTTTGCGTAGGGGAGAAGTATAATGCGGCTTTTGTTGAGCGCTTTAGCTGTTATGTTTTTTTCATCACACACACTGGCAATGGAACTTAGCTGTGAGGAAAAAATCGGCAATGAAACAGCGATGATAGTAAATGGTGCGGCAAGCATCGATAAAAATGAAAAATATAGCAAAACTGTTTATGCCATTTCAGATAACGGAAAAATCACCGTCCTGGAAGATGACTAAATCGAGTTTGAGCAGAAAATTATCGACGGACTTGAATGGAAAAAAATGGATGCAAGTATGTTGGGAACAGGCTTTATAGAAATGAACGGCTTGCTGGGGACTGGAAGTATGTATCTGGATGAGGAAAGGCTTGTGATGACAGCGCTTGTTAAAAACAACGGGAGGATAATGTCTGCAACTGTGAATATGGATTGCAAAAAGATACGCTAGAAAATGGTCTGGCCGCCTTGCATTGAAAACAAACCAAAATCAGGCGGGCAATTATTGGAGAAATCATAATGAGCAGATTTTTTATTGCAGCTTTATTTGCTTTGATAGCTGGAAATGCAAGCGCATATACAAATGAAGGCCTTTATTTATTTTGTAAGGATTATGCTGAAAAAGGCTTTGAAGCTGAAAACCCTGAAGACGTAGCCTGCTTTTCCTATTTCATCGCGATAGGCGAGTTAATGACCGAACAATGCGAAGGCTTTGGCGGTTTTAAAGCTGATTTCAATGCGAATTATCTTAATGCCAGCATTCAACAATATTTAAACACTGTGGCAAATATTCCCTCGGAATGGAATTACCAGCCATCAACTTATGTCGCGGATGCAATTTCTAAAATTGCCCCTAAATGCCAGTAGTTTCGTTTCGCGCGATACCAACCTCCTCTCAAGTCCATTATTGCTATCAAACTTGCTGAAAACATTTTCGCTATAATTTTTATTTAAAAGACGGGTTTGCGAAAGACCTAATCTGGCTGGCAGGGTGACATAGCAGGCAGAGAATCCGCAACATCGTTGGATGCGTTAACTTGCCATTTTTCGGGTGTTTGCTGCATCTTGTTTACATAATGTTGAATACTTGCTGTCATTGTTTTTGGGGTTGCCTTTAGCGCAAAAATTTCAAAAACTATTTTTTCACCATCACCCAAAGTCTCATAACTATCTTCATACAAAGCGCACATAGAGCCAAATGCATCCCTAATTCCAAATTCAGATGATATTCAAAGAAATTAGTTTACACGAGAAAGAAAGCAAAACAGCGCCCGCTAAACTTATAGGGTGGCGCTGTATGCTTGATTTTCAGATGGTGGAGCGTACAAGGATTGAACTTGTGACCCCCACGATGTCAACGTGGTGCTCTCCCGCTGAGCTAACGCTCCTTTACCGCATCTGAGCCAATAACCGCCACTTATGTCGCGTTTATCTGGCATGATGTAAGGCCAATTGCCGGTCAAGTCAAGCATTGAAAGATTTTACCGCCTCTGGCCGATGGCGGCTGAATTTATTTGCCCCGATGGCAGAAAAGCACGTAGAGTTTGCGCCATGATGGAAAATTATCCCCTGTCTATAGAGCTATCTGAACTTCGCCAGCCTCTGGCCGATATGGCGTGCACCCCAATAGCCAGAGAAACCGGCCATGACTATCTGAACATCCCATCAAAAAAAATTGAAAATGATGGCACTATCCTTGCCAGAGACGCGCTGCCCCTGCCCCTTATTTGCGGTGGTGCTGTGGCCAAAAACCTGATAATCGCTGTCCCGCATGGCGGCAGATGCTATCCCGAGGGCTGGTTCACCCCTGCTAACTATCCGCGTGCGCGTAGCCTGGAAGATACAGGCACAGACATATTGGGACTGATGCTGGCCCGTGCCCATCGCCCTGGCCTTATCGCACAAATCGGGCGCGGCGTGGTCGATTTAAACCGCCCGGAAGAGGCGATAGACAGCCAGCTCTGCCCAGATATAACGCAAAAAGCCTCTTCTGTTTACAAGCCCTATATCGCAGCAGGCTATGGGGTGATACCGCGCCTTTCGGCCATGCGTGAGCCGATATATGACACCCCTTTCAGCCAGAAACAGACAGAAGATATCCTGGCCAGCTTTCACCGCCCCTATCACCGGATATTGCGCGAAAAATTAGAGGAAATGCTTGCAGAAAACGACCATATCCTGTTAATAGACCTGCATTCCATGCCAGATCCAAATAGCCAGTTTCAACCCAAAAAACAGATAGCCCGCCAGCGCGGCCTGCCGGATTTTATCTTTGGCAATCTGCATGGGGCTACGCTGCCAGCCAATTTGGCAACCGCCATTGACGAGGTGATGCATCACCGGGGTGAAAATAGTACTGGTTTTAGCTGGGGCTGGAATGCGCCCTATGCCGGGGGATATACGACCCGTTTTTATGGGCTGGAATATCATAAACAGACCGATAAACGCCTTTCGGTTCTGCAAATTGAAGTGAACCGAACGCTCTATCTGGACAAGCATAACCGGCTGGATGGCACAGCCCTTATGACTATTGCCCGCCTTTTGGACAGGCTGATGACGAGGCTGGAAGACGCGCTTGACCGAACAGGCTAGGATTTTGGCTGATAGGGGTTTGTCCCTTTACGTAGCATCATTCGCACAGGTATCCCTTCCAGACCAAAATCCGCGCGCAAACCGCCTATCAGATAGCGCAGATAGGATTCCGGGATATCCACTGGCCGGCTGGCAAACAGGGCAAATGTGGGTGGGCGGGTTCGCACTTGCGTCATATAACGAATACGCAAACGTCTGCCTTGTGACATGGGCGGGGGATGAGCTTCCAGCATCGGCTCCAGCCAGCGATTAAGCCGCCCGGTTGAAATGCGCGTATTCCATTTTCTGTGAATGTCGCTGGCCGCTTTCATCAGCCTGTCCAGACCGCGCCCATACATCCCGGAAATCGGCACAACCGGCACGCCGCGCACCTGTGCCAGCGAGGTTTGCAAACGGTCATTTATTTGCTGCATGGCCTTTTGCTTGTCAGCCACATCATCCCACATATTGGCCGCGATAATCAGCGCCCGGCCTTCATCGGTAACTTGCCGGGCAATAACCATATCCTGTTTGTGGGGCGGTTGGCGGGCATCCAGCATCAAAACGCATATTTTGGCATATTGAATAGCGCGTTCGGCGTCATTAACCATCAATCTTTCGATACGGTCGGTCACCCGTGCCTGGCGGCGCATACCGGCTGTATCGACCAGCTCATAGCCCTGACCTTCCCATTCAAAGGGCAGGGTAATGCTATCGCGGGTAATGCCTGCCTCTGGCCCGGTCAAAAGCCGTGCCTCGCCCAGCAAGGTATTGGCAAGGGTGGATTTGCCCATATTGGGGCGGCCAATAATTGCCATGCGAATAGGGCTTTTATCGCGCTCATCTATCCAGATATCCGGGCCATCTTCCTCTTCTGTGACAGATATATCCTCTATATCCTCATCTGACTTGTCAGCGGCGGCAAACAGCGCCTCTTCCAGCCCTATCTCGCGCCCCCGCTCCAGCAAGGCATCAAACAAATCGATTAGCCCGTCGCCATGTGCGGCCGATATCGGCACAGCAGCGCCCAGTCCCAATTGCCAGGCCTCTGCCAATGTTTCTGCCCCGGCCTTGCCCTCGCATTTATTGGCCAGCAAAATAACGCTTGTGCCTGATTTTCGGATCTCTCGGGCAAAATGCACATCATCTGGCAATATCCCTGCCCGTGCATCAATCACCAGCAGCGTGATATCAGCTTGAGCAACCGCTAATTCTGTTTGCTCGCGCATCCGATCTTGCAAACTGCCAGCCCTGGCCTTTTCCAGCCCGGCTGTATCTATCAGGCGAAATTGCATACTGGCCAGATGGGCATCGCCCTCGCGGCGGTCGCGTGTCACACCTGGCTGGTCATCGACAATCGCATGCCGGGTGCCGGTTAACCGATTAAATAAGGTTGATTTGCCGACATTTGGTCGGCCAACAATGGCAAGGGTAACCGTCATTTTCTAGCGCATCACTTGTAGCTTGCCAGATTTTGTCAGATAGACAAGGCTGGAACGGGCAATTTGCGGGGCGACCTTTACTTTTCCGCCCAGAGACTGGCTAGAAACAATTGCCCCTGTATCGGCATTCAGACTAACAAATTTGCCATTTTCAGACAGAATATGCACCTGATTAGAGGCCACTATCGGGCCAAAATAATCGGTCACGGTACCAGGCTTTGCTGCCCCCAGCGTGCCTGAACCATCCAGAGCGGTTATCCATCTGACCGCCCCGTCTGATTTACGCAAG
Source organism: Puniceispirillaceae bacterium (SeqCode) (assembly GCA_965660495.1). Classification (GTDB taxonomy): domain Bacteria; phylum Pseudomonadota; class Alphaproteobacteria; order Puniceispirillales; family Puniceispirillaceae; genus JADHLI01. The sequence goes on along the minus strand of CBFIAD010000014.1, from coordinate 10,829 downwards.
CTAACAAGATGGCCTTCCACTGACAAAACAAAGATACTATCGCCGGCAATCCAGGGCATTTGCACTCCTGCCAGGGGATGTTCCCAAATCTGGAAACCTGTTTTGGCTTCATAGGCGCTCAGTAACCCGGACTGGCTAATCACATAGATCATCTCGCCGTCATGGATGGGGTGGGCCAGCACATCGCCCAGCTCCTGAAGCGGGGTAATTGGCGATAGGCTGGCAAGGCTGTCTGCCCATAATAGCTGGCCATTGTCAACGCGGTGGATAGCAATTTCGCCCCCTGCCCCGGCCAGAACCAGCTCGCCGCCATTTACCGCAGGAGACGGCGCGCCAAACACAACTGTATCCACTGGCAAGCCAACACTCTGCCAGGCCAGCGCACCATCCGATAAGCGATGGACAAAAACATAGCCATCGATATCGGTGACTACCACCCCGGCATCGCCAATAAAAGTAGGGCCGCCAGCCAGAGGGCTATCATGTTCTATTTTCCATAACTCCGAGCCATCTTTGGCATCCAGCAAGCTGAGGCTGGAGCGAGAGGCGTGTACCGCCACCTTGTCATTATTAACCGCTATCCCCCCTGCAATGCCCGGAAATACGCCGCTTTTTGGGGGATTGACCTGATATTGCCAGATAAGGTTGCCATTTTCCAAATCAAAGGCGGTTAGCAGCGCATCCGCCCCCAGCGCATAGACATACCCGCCTGCTATCATCGGCTGTGGCAAGCTGACCACATCATCTTCCGGGGCAGCAATTCTGGCCTCCCAGACAGTTTCCAGAGGCAGTTCCAGCTGCAGATGACCGCCTGTATGGCCACTGGACAGGCCGGGATGGCCGGCATTCTGATTTTCGCCAGCCGCGCCAATAGTGCCAAATTCAGCACTCGCATTCGCGTCTATTTCCAGACTGTTGACTTCCAGCAGTACCGCTTCACGTTCGCCTTTTAAAATCAGCTCTCTTTTCGTACAGGCACTCAGTCCCAACAGCGATATCGCTGTCAGCAGGGCAGCAAAAGCGCGTGGCCATCTATACTGATACAGAGCTGAAAGGCAGTTCATTATCCAGATACCTTGCTGTTTACAATCGTCAAAAGCTGGCTGGCACGCTGGCGCAAGCTGGAAGGAGCTTCATTCAGCGTGGTAATTTTTTCCAGAAAATCTGCTGCCTGCTGGATACGTCCTTTTTTCAAGGACAGGCCAGCTGCCTGTTCAAGAGCTAATCCCTGTAACGGCCCTGCACGATTGGTCAGAGGGTTAATTCGGTTCAGCAATTCATCGCTATTTGCGCTATCCGGGGCGTGCATAACAGACAGTAACAAAGCTGTATCACGATAAAAAGGGTCAATATCGCTGCGGTCTGCCAGCTGTAAAAATGCGGCCTCGGCTTCGTTATTCCTGCCCTGCTCTGCCAGCTTGCGCGCAATAGTGAAATCTGCAAGCAGCTGATAGCCCGGGGTCAGACTGTCCATCACCTCTTGCAAGGCATCCCCTTCATCTGTTTGTGCAGCTGCCTGATAATAGGCCGTTGCCGCTGCGCCATCGCGCGCCTCTTTCCAATAAACATATCCCTGACGCGCGCCAACAAGGGCGATTATCAGCACAGCAACCCCTATGACATATTTGCCATAACGCTGCCAAAGAACTGCTTGCCTGTCCTGTTTCAGCTCTTCGTTAATCTCGTCAAAAATATCTGCCATTTGTCCTCGTCCTGACTTATCTCAGGGTTTGTATTTTATCTCATCGCCTTTATACGTCTGTTAGCAGGCTTTTTTCCAGTTTTTTCTGTGTCTATTTTCTATCCTGGCACACAAGCCATAGCCCACCGTTCTATAGGGCTTGACCTTTCATATCGATTTAGCCACTCTTTTAAAGGAGGGGGAGGCTCGGCCTTGCCGGGCTCACCCCCGTATATTCAACGGCTTGTATCATAAAATACATAAAATTCGGGATAGATAAATTTAGCGGATAATAGAAATAAATGTCATCTCATTCCATTTCACGTAAAAAATCCAGAACCCTCTATTTTTCCCGGACGGAATTATCCACTATTTTATCGACCTATGCTGCGCGTGTTGCCAGCAGTGACTGGCGCGATTACGCCCTTGATCACATCGATAATTCAGCCATTTTTTCTATTTTCAAACACGCCCATGAACAGCCGCTTTTTACCATTGAAAAACATCGTATCAAAGGGTCTGACCAGCCGGTTTTTATTTTAAAGGATCGCAAAAAAACCCTTTATCGCACAGGAAAATTACCTGAATTGACCAATTATCTGTATCGCCTGCCCCGGCTGATAAAAGCCTGAAAGCACCCCCCTCTTTTTCAAAATTCTCACGCCAAAGACAGCCCTTTGATAGCAGGGAGAGCGGCGATTAGGGCTTGCGCCATCCTGTTTATTTAGATATAGCTAAAATAGAACAAAACAAGAACAAGCAAATCTTCAAAAGTTAAGGTATATCTGCCGCGTGGGAAAGTTTAAAGAGCAGAAAATTCGGGCAACAGAACCGCATCAGCCTGTATGTTTGCATCATCTGGCAGCCCAGAATTTAGGTGTTTTTTGCTGGTGTAACAGATGCAGTCATAATGCCGATTTGCCTGTGGATATTCTTATCGAGCGGCTGGGTCCGCTATTTCCTGTACCGGAACTGGGTATTTATCTGCGATGCAGCAATTGCGGAGCGCATGATGTCGCTGCCCGGCCTGCCTGGCCACATTACGGCGGACAAATTGCCCGTCATGGCTAGATAGATGCCTGGGGCGCCCTATCTTAACTGGACAAATATCCCAACACTGCCTAAGCTGGCGGCGTTTAAAATAATTTCTAAAAATATTGAAAAACAACAAAGAGGCGTAGCTGATGACACCGACGGAAACTCAAAAACTGCAACGTTTTCTGCGCCAGCGTTTCGGCAACCATGATATCACACTGGTTGCGCGGCCAGAAGCAAAGGATTCGGTCGAGTTCCAGCTGGATGGCGAGACATTTGGCGTCGTCTACCGCGATGATGATGAAGGCGAGCTATGCTATCATATCCAGTTAACCGTTCTGAGCGAGGATCTGGACTAGCCTGCCCCTGTCCAACTGGTTTGTGCCAGTAATATTCCTGCAAAGATAAACATTACCAGAGCGGTGAGCAGATCAATTATCTGCCAGGCTCTGGGGGTACGCATAAACGGGCCAAGCCTTTTTGCCCCAAAGCCGATAGTGGCAAAAAAGCTGAGACTGGCAAGCGATGCCCCAATTGCAAAGACCAGCTTTTCCAGCCCGATATAGCTGATAGATACCGCCCCCAGCAAAATAACCGTATCCAGATATACATGAGGATTGGCAAAGGTAAGTACTGCCAAAAGAGCAAATATGGCACGAAAGGATTCCGGATTCCGGGTATCAGAATCAGCCGCTGCAGGATAATCGCCGCGATGTGCTGCGCGCACCCTTCCTATCGCGTAAATGGCCAGCCAAAGCGCGGACAGCCCGAACATCCAGTCAGAATATTGGGTAAAGACAGGTGCCATGATCGTCCCCAGCCCCAATACACCCAGACAAATCAGCACCGCATCGGATATGCCGCAAAACAGCACCACCGCCAAAACATATTGATTTAGCAAACCCTGGCGAATAACAAAACTGTTTTGCGGGCCAATCGCCAGTATAAGAGACAGGCTGATAAAAAAGCCGGAAAAAAAAGCAGACAGCACTATGACCCCGTTTATATGCGCGTTACACCAAATCTGAACGGACAAATCTATCTGCAACAAAATGACATTTTTTCACCGGAATGATATGACAAATAGATGAAATAGGTCTAGCGTTTTCAGGATAGAAAAAACAGTTTTAAGGATTTCGGGAAGTTTACAGATGGCAAAGAAAAAGGTCGCAATGGAGCTGGGCATGGGCACATCCCTGCGCCGCCAGGATTACACCAAAGCCGCAATAAGAGCCTTGCAAGATGCGCTCTGGCATAATTCGCTTACCATGGCAGATGCGTTCGGCTTTTCGCGCGAGGATATGATTGTCGAGGTGGAAATCGGCGTCCAAAAACCGGAAAAAGTGGATATTGAAGCGGTAAAAGCTATTCTGCCCTATGGCAAGGGAAGCGTGCAGGTCGTCCATGGCGGGCTGGATATCGCCAAACCGGCCAGCAAGAACCCGGCAGCCGATACCGATAAAACAATAATCGCCAATGCTGCGGTAAATGTCTTTTTTGATATGCAACCAGCCGCTGGCAAGGGGGCGAGCACATGAAAAGGCTGATTTTGGAAATGGGGACAGGCAATGACCTCTATGGCGAGGATTATACCAAAGCCGCGTGCCGGGCGGTACAGGATGCTATTCATTACAGCTCTCTGGTACTCTTTCGATCGCTAGGTCTAAGCCATGAAGATATGCAGGTAAATGTCACAATAGGCGTTCAGAAACCCGAATTGGTGGACACAAAAAAAGTCGCAGATGAATTACCGCGCGGCAATGCGATAGTAACTGTTGTAAAAGGCGGGCTGAATGTCCAGGACACGGATAATGACACGCTTTCGGTGATTGCAACGGCCGCGATTGAGGCGTGCCTCGATATTAACCCCGATGACTGGCAACTTAGCCGGTAAGACAAGGAGAGATAGATGACCAGCCAGCTGCTGACAAATATCGATGTTCTGGCCACCATGAATGATGCGCGTACCGGCAATTCGGGATGCGGGGATGAGCTGGCAAATGCCGCTATTCTTATCGAAAACGGGGTCATCAATGCGGTCGGCAGTTCAGCAGAGCTGGCCAGCCACGCCGACAAGGTAGATGAGGTGATAGACCTTTCCGGCCATATTGTTATTCCCGGCCTTGTAAACACACACCATCATTTGTTCCAAAACTTAACCCGCCTTATTCCCGAAGCACAGAATGAAAGCCTGTTTGGCTGGTTAAAGACCCTTTATCCTATCTGGCAACAGCTTACCCCCGATGATATCTATATTTCCGCTGCTATTGGCCTGTCTGAATTAGCGTTAAGCGGCTGCACTACCTCTTCAGACCACCTTTATCTTTATCCTAATGGCAGCCGCCTAGATGACACTATCGAAGCAGCTCAGGATGTCGGCATCCGCTTTACCGCCACCAGAGGGGCGATGAGCATTGGCGAGAGCAAGGGCGGCCTGCCACCTGATAGCCTGACCGAAAAAGAAGAGGACATATTAGAGGATTATTTGCGGGTTATTGATGCCTTCCATGATGAGCGCCCCCATAGTATGACCCGTATCGCCCTTGCCCCTTGCTCGCCCTTTTCGGTGAGTATAGAGCTGATGCGCGATACCGCTATCATGGCCGCAGATAAAAAGGTCGGACTGCACACCCATTTAGCCGAGAATATTGAGGATATCGATTATTCCCTTGCCCAGTTTAACCAGCGGCCAGGCGATTATGCCGAACAGCTAGGCTGGACAGGTAGCCATGTCTGGCACGCCCATTGTGTTCAGCTCAATGATCAGGAAATTGATCTTTTTGCCCGCACCGGGACAGGGGTAGCCCATTGTCCCTGTTCAAATATGCGCCTTGCCAGCGGCATCGCCCCGGTGCGCCAGATGCTGGATGCCGGGGTAAAGGTAGGGCTGGGGGTGGATGGCTCTTCTTCCAGTGATAGTGGTCATTTAATGAATGAAGCCCGCCAGACCATGCTATTGCAACGGGTACTGGCAGGGGCAGATAATATGACCGCCAGACAGGCATTGCGTCTAGCAACCAGAGGCGGGGCGGAAACCCTGAACCGTGATGATATCGGCCAGATAGCCACTGGATTTGCCGCAGATTTGGCTATTTTCGATAGAAATTGCATTGATTTTTCCGGCACACAATCAGACCCGCTTGCCGCGCTGGTATTTTGCGGGCCTGTCAAGCCGCGCCATGTGATGGTCAATGGCCGGATGGTGGTAAAGGACGGTATGCTGGCCAGGCTGGACACGCAAAATCTGCTGACCCGCCATAACAAGGCTGCTCGCGCCCTGTTAAATCGGGGACTTTAAAAAAAATCTGCCTCTAGCCAGCTGGCGATTTGGGCGGCGACAGACAGGCCAATATGGGCAGGGTCTTTACTTTGCAAATCAGGCAGGCCTATCGGACAGACAAGCTGGTCAAGCAAGCTATCGCCTATCCCCTGTTTTTTCAGGCTATGGCAGAAACGCTGATATTTTGTGTACGATCCTATCAGGCCAAGACGCTCAAAATCCCCTTTTTTCAATATCGTATAAACCAGCGCTTCATCTATCCTGTGCGAATAGCTCATCACCAGATGAATAGCCCCTTTCGGGGCATGGCTGGCAATCCGCGTCATATCGGATGCCGGAACATAGGCAATGGCCGGATCCCGTATCTCTGGAAAACGGCTATCATCGCTATCTATCCAGATTTTATCCAGGCAAAGACCGGCTACCGCCCCCATGACCGCACGGCCAACATGACCCGCCCCGTAAAGATAAAAGGGGGTTTCTGCCCGCTCTATCGGCATCTGTAATCGCTGGGTTTTTGCATCAAAGAGGGGACGCAGGATAGGCTGTTCTGCCGGTACATAAATATCCTTCAGGCCAAGATTTTTTCCAGATGAATGCAAATATCCGGTGGTGTTTTTATCAGGGGTAGCTTGCAGTGGGGGCAGACAGTTCAGGCTAAACCCTTCAAACAGCAAGCTGACCTGCCCCCCGCAACATTGCCCCAGATGCGGGCCAAGTACAAAGCGGCGAAACTGGCGGATAAAGCCTGTCTTATCGCCTGTTTCAATTGCGGCCAGCTCTGCCAAAATCTGCCGGGCATATGCCATCGCTTCAAATTCCAGTGTGCCACCGCCAATCGTGCCCTTGATACCCTCTTTGGTAACATACATATCTGCCCCGGCTTCACGCGGGGTAGAGCCCTTTGCCTGTGCTATCACAATCCGGCAAACCGGCTGGCCAGCCCCCAGAAAGGCTTCTACCTTTTGCTTCCAGCCTGGCATCAGCGCGCGATACCTTTTAGCCTCATTAAAAGCCGTTCGGCTGTGGCAGGGGCATCCAGATTGGGCAATCTGGCTTCTGTCAGCCCCTCTATCGCATGGCGCAGGGCAGAATGCACGCTAATAGCCAGCATGAAAGGCGGCTCCCCAACCGCTTTGGATTTATGGATGGTATCGGCCGGATTACCGCCTGAGGAATATAAGCCAATATTCAAAATAGCCGGCCTGTCTGAACAGGCAGGAATTTTATAGGTAGAAGGGGCATGGGTTTGCAATCGCCCGTCTTTGCCATAAACCAGCTCTTCAGTGGTGAGCCAGCCCGCCCCCTGAATAAAACCGCCTTCGATCTGGCCATGATCCAGAGCCGGATTAATGGAATGCCCCACATCATGCAAAATATCGACCCGCAAAATTCTATTCTCGCCTGTCAGCCTGTCGACTGCTACCTCGCTTACCGCTGCCCCATAGGCAAAATAATAAAAAGGAGCACCTGTCAATCGTTCAGCATCCCAATGAATATCGGGCGTGGCATAAAACCCTGTAGCCGACAGCGATATGCGCCCCTGCCAGCATCTCATCGCCGCTTCGGCAAAGCTCAGACTTTCCCTGCCAATAATGACTTGCCCATCTGAGAAACCCACCTCGGACGGGTCTGCCTGATACTGGCTGGCCAGATAGGCTGCCATACGCGACTTTATGGCATCTGCTGCCGCGGCAACGGCCATGCCGTTTAAATCTGTACCTGAAGAGGCAGCGGTCGCGGAACTATTTGGAACTTTTCCTGTATTGGTAGGCGTGATGGCTATCTTATCCATCGATACCCCGAAAGCATGGCTGCAAATCTGGGCAATTTTGGTAAATAGCCCCTGCCCCATCTCTGTACCACCATGATTAAGGTGGATAGTCCCATCGGTGTAGATATGCACCAGCGCGCCTGCCTGATTAAGCATGGTTTTATTAAAGGATATCCCGAACTTTACTGGCGTCAGGGCAATGCCGCGCCGCAATATCGGGTTATTTTCATTCCATTTTTCAATCTCTGCCCGACGTTTTTGATAGTCTGCATCTGTTGCCAATTTTGTGGTCAATGCGCCAATAATGCAATCTGTTACCGGCTGGCCATAAGGGGTGTTTTTATGATTTTCCACATCCTGTTTATCGGGATAAAAATTGCGCTGGCGCACCAGAAAGGGATCAATCTCTAGATAGGCAGCAATATCATCTATTACCCGTTCCATCCCCAAAACACCTTGCGGGCCGCCAAAGCCGCGAAAAGCAGTATTGGAAGGGGTGTTAGTTTTGCATAAAGACGAGCGTATCCGCATTGCCGCAATCCCATAGGCGTTTTCTGCATGCATCATCGCCCTGTCTGCAATGGCAACCGATAAATCAAAGGACATACCGCATCGCAAGGCCTGATGGACATCTAGTGCCTGAATAAACCCGTCATCATCAAAACCCGCATCATAGGAAATTTTGAAATCATGGCGTTTGCCGGTAACCCGCATATCCTCATCACGGTCATAGACCAGCTTGGCAGGCTTGCCTGTCTTGACCGCTGCCAGAGCTGCAATAATTGCTGGCAGATTAGCTTGGCTTTCCTTGCCGCCAAATGCCCCGCCCATCCGGCGCACCTGAACGGTTATCTGGTGAAATGGCCGGCCAAGGGCTTCTGCTACCTTGTGCTGAATTTCGGTTGGATGCTGGGTGGAAACATACAAGCTGAGTTCCCCTGCTTCGCCGGGTATGGCCAGTGCCGCCTGTCCTTCCAGATAAAAATGTTCCTGTCCGCCTATCACCATCTGCCCCTGCATACGATGGGGGGCAGCCGCTAATGCGGCATCTATATCGCCTGTTGTTATCTGCCGGGGCGCACACAGCAAGCTATTTTGTGCCAATGCGCTATCAATATCCAGAATAGCAGGCAATTCTTCATAGACGATCTGCGCCTTTAATGCGGCCATACGCGCCTGCTTGGCAGAATGTGCCACCACCGCAAAAACAGATTGCCCATGATAGCTGACCATATCCTCAGCAAAGACAGGGTCATCGCCAAAAACAGGGCTGGCATCATTTTTTCCCGTAATATCCTCTGCGCTAAGACAGCACACTACCCCGTCTGCAGCCAGAACATCTGTCAGATCAAGGCTGACCAGCTTTGCAAGGGCAACCGCAGACAGGCCAAGGGCGATATGCAGCCCATCTTCAGGAAATGCTATATCATCGGTAAATTGTGCAGCCCCGGTGACATAAAGCGCTGCGCTATCATGGGCGATGGGCTGATGCAGGCTATCCTGCAATTTTTCTGTCTTCCCCTTCATGATTTTGCCGCCATTGTGAAATCATCCGGTACACGAAATGCCCGGGGTGAGGAAAGCCGGCAATAGCCTGAAAGATGTTCTTTGAACAGCTTTTCAACAAGCTGTGCGGCCACCACCAGGCGATAGGTACGGCTGGCACGCATATCATCAATTGGATCAAAATCGGCTGCCAGCGCCTGTGTAACAGCGTCTGCCAGGGAGGTGGTAGATAGCTGGCCTAACTTTAACAGTTCAGATACCGCCTGAGCTTTCAGATAAGCCTCCAGATTTATTGCTCTTTTGGGAATGGCCGCCATGCCGCCAAAGCCGATTTTGATATCGGCTATTTTGTCCTGATCTATTTCAATACAGGCCGCCATCAGCACCGCTGAAATATCCTGATCAAAGCGTTTCGAAATCTTATAGGCATAAAGATGCTGATTATCCGGCAAGCGTGGCAAAAGGATCGCTTCTACAAACTCGCCTGGCAAACGGTCTTGCTGGCCATAATCTATGAAGAAATCTTCCAGCGGAAATTGCCGTTTATCACCGCCTCTATTCAGCAAAATCTCTGCACCCAATGCCAGAAAACAGGGCGAAAGATCGCCAATGGGCGAGGCATTGGCAATATTTGCACATACCCGGCCAGAGGCGCGCACCTGTGCCGAGCCAAATCGTGCCCAGATTTCCTGTAAAGCGGGATAATCTTCTGCCAGATAGGTCATGGCTTGTTGATGGGTAACCCCTGCGCCGATTTTAATATGACTATCTGTCTTTTCAATTTGCTCCAGCTCGGCCACCCGCCCAATATGAATAAAATGGGCAAGCTGGCGATGCTGTTTGGTCACCCATAAGCCGATATCGGTTGCCCCAGATAATATCTGCGCGTCCGGGTTCTCGATATAAAGCTGTTCCAATTCTGCAATGCTGGTTGGCGCGTTAAAACGCTGCCCCCGAATAGAGATTTCCAGCCCTTTTTTTGCGTCTTCTTCCTGCATTTGCCGCAAGCTATCTATATCGGCTTGTAAGCGCGCTATCGCCCATTGGGGGCGCGCCATATTTGCCAGTGCCTCGCCAGCACGAACAATCGGCCCATAACCTGTACAACGGCATAAATTGCCACTGAGCAAACTTTCGATATTGCCTGTGTTAAATGCCAGTCCCGAACACCAGCCAGCATATAAGGACATCACAAATCCGGGCGTACAAAAACCGCATTGCGCGCCGTGATGATCTATCATACTTTGCTGGACAGGGTGCAATTGCCCATCTGTGCCGGCAACCCCCTCAATAGTGGTAAGCACCGTGCCATGCAACATGGGCAGAAATAAAATACAGGCATTTACAGCCTGCCATACAGGATGATTGTCCCCTGCAAGACGGCCGACCACCACACTGCACGCCCCGCAATCGCCTTCTGCACAGCCTTCTTTTGTACCGATTAATTTCTGATGCAGGCGAAGCCAGTTTAACAGCGTCATATCCGGGCGCAATCCCGGCTCGCTAACTGTTGTTATTTCAATTTTTTTTCCATTCAGGAAAAAACAAATAGC
>CBFIAD010000013.1:0-33133 GCA_965660495.1 Puniceispirillaceae bacterium (SeqCode) | reverse complement strand
TCAGTAGTAATCAACGGCAACTTTGGAAATCTCATATCGCCAGCTGAACAATCCTTGATACCTGATGCAGAAGTCCAACCGAGCCTTTTAACTGCAGCAAAGATATCATTATAAAACTTATCCATTTGTGCTTGAGATAATCCCGCTTCTGCACCGCCGGTAATATTACAAACGGGATTTGCATAAACATTAAAAGACAACAAAACAGAAACAATCGCTCCAGAAGCAAAAATCAAATTTTTCACAACAATCTCCTATTTTTTCCTAAGTACTTTTCTTTGTACTTCTTACGTATTTGTTGTATCGAGCGATCAAACATAAGATTATTTTGGGGAATTTAATAAAAGAGAGTTTCAATTTTACAAGTTCTTGATGCCCCTAGCTAACTCAAGGTCTTTATTTGCACCCCAAGCAATAGCTTCTTTTTTGGTATCGAAGGTCTTTTTTAGTTCCGAATCAGGGGTACTCACCCTGCACGTCCAACGACCCCTACACTTTTGAATTGTTGCCATTGTGGCCTCCGTTTTGTACCACTAACTGGTACTACAGGTTGATATTTACCCGTGGACAACGAAGAACCTAATCTAGCAACCCATTGTAATGGTTGACTAAAAGTTGGTCGGAGTGGCGGGATTTGAACCCACGACCCCTACACCCCCAGTATAGTGCGCTACCAGGCTGCGCTACACTCCGACTTGTATGGTTATAGCCATTTGTAAAATGGGGTGCAAGGAAAAGGCCATCAAACAGGCCATAGAAATGCCAAAAACTATATACGGGCAAGAAGCGTATCGATACGGCTTTGCGCCTGTGCAAGCAGGCTGGCCGCCTGTTGCAGGGATGGCGAAGAGACCGGCACAGAAGGCGCAGCCACAGCCGGGCTTTGAGCTACCTTTCCCGTTGCAGCCGGTACAGCATCTGCCTTGCGCCGTTTTGACAGGCTGGCTTGTGCGCCTTTAATAGTATAGCCCTCATCATATAAAAGGGACTTTATCGTCTCCAGCAGGCCGATGTCTTCCTGGCGGTAATATCGCCGGCCGCCACTGCGTTTCATTGGCTTTAGCTGGCTGAATTTCGATTCCCAAAATCGCAAAACATGGGCCGGAATATCCAGCATTTCAGAAACTTCGGAAATGGTTTTATAGGCAGAAGCAGATTTTTGCACTATGCACCGCCATTTACGCGCTTTTTCATCAAATTGGATGGACGAAAGCTTAAAACGCGGCGCGGAGTAATGGTGGCCTCTACCCCCGTTTTGGGGTTGCGCCCTATTCTAGCATTTTTACTGGATACCGAAAATGTACCAAAAGAGGACAGCTTCACCTGCTCGCCGGACTCCAGACAGAGCGAGATTTCTTCCAGCACGGAACTGACCAATTGGGCACTTTCATTATAGGAAAGGCCAATTTGCTGGTGTACTGCGTTCGCCAAATCGCTTCTTGTCAGTGTCTTGCTCATAGGAAAAACGCTATCATTGGAGTGCGGTTTCGTCAATTCATGAAAACACATAAAGAACAAATTGGCAGATTTTACTGCCCGATTTTGCAGCTAAACTGTTTATGGACGGCCATAGCGCACCAGCGATGCTCCCCAGCTCAGCCCCCCACCAATCGCTTCAAAAGCCAGCAAATCCCCTGATTTTACGCGGCCATCGCTGACTGCCTGGCTGAGGGCAAGCGGAATGGAAGCTGCAGATGTATTGGCATGTTCAGCCACTGTTTTCACAACTTTTTCTGCCGGCAGGCCAAGCTTTTTTTGCATCCCGTCAATGATTCTGATATTCGCCTGATGGGGAATAAGCCAGTCTATATCGCCCGGCTGGTGACCCGTTTCAGCAATCACTTCATTCATCGAGCTGGAAAGCTTTTCCACCGCATGTTTAAATACATCCTGGCCACGCATCCGGACATGGCCAACATTTTTATCGCGAGATGGGCCGCCATCGACATATAAAATATCGCGATATCGCCCATCTGTATGCAAGACAGTCGATAAAACGCCCCAATCATCGGTGTCTGTATCGGCCGCTTCCAGCACAACTGCCCCTGCCCCATCGCCAAACAGCACGCAAGTGGTTCTATCTGACCAGTCTAGCAATTTGGTAAAGCTCTCTGCCCCTATTATCAGAGCGCGCTTGCCCTTGCCAGAACGCAGCAGCGATTCGCCCACCCCCAGCGCATAGATAAAGCCAGCACATACCGCCTGAACATCAAAGGCAAAGGCCTGATAGCTGCCCAGCTTATGCTGTACTGTAGAAGCAGTAGAAGGAAAAGTATCATCCGGTGTGGTGGTCGCAACGATGATCACATCAATATCCGCGCTGGTAAGCCCGGTATTAGCCAGCGCTTTATTGGCAGCGGCCGCCGCCATATCCGAGGTTAGTTCGCCATCTGCAACCATATGACGCTGGCGAATACCGGTTCGCTGCACTATCCAGGCATCATCTGTATCAACAAATTCTGCCAAATCATCATTTGTCAGAATTTTTTCCGGCAAATAGCTGCCAGCGCCAACCATCAGGATAGTATTATTCATCATCACTTAATGTCTTTTCTTCTGCCAAAATCTGGTTTGCCCTGGCGATTGTTGCGGTCACTTCGGGAATAAAGCCCTGTTTAACCATATTGACAGCTACATTAATCGCATTTGCATAGCCAATGGCATCTGTACCGCCATGCGATTTCACCGAGATACCATTCAGCCCTAAAAATACTGCCCCATTATAATTACGGGGATCGAGCTTGGCACGCAAATTAGCGACACCGCCTCTGGCCAGCAAATAGCCGATTTTGGTCATTAAATTTGCCGAAAAGGCCTGGCGCATGGATTGCTGAAACAAATTGGCAACCCCTTCTGCTGTTTTCAGGGCGGCATTGCCGGTAAAACCGTCTGTGACAATTACATCCACACTGCCATTGGTAATGTCCGAGCCTTCCACAAATCCCTGATAATTTACCTCCAGCCTTTCAAGGTTTAGCACCTTGGCAGCTTCACGCAGATAATCAAAGCCTTTCTGGTCTTCCTCCCCCACATTTAACAGCCCCACTGAAGGGGTTTTTACCCCGTAAATATCGCGGTAAAAGGCGCTGCCCATAACCGCAAACTGAATAAGGTTTTTGGCATCACATTCGATATTCGCGCCTAAATCCAATACACAGGATTGCCCAACAGAATTAGGGAAAAAACCGGCAATGGCCGGGCGACTTACCCCTTCTATCATCCGCAATTGCAGCTTGGAAATCGCCATTAATGCGCCGGTATTCCCGGCCGATACCACCGCTTCCACCTCGCCCTTTGCGACCAGCTCTATAGCTTTCCACATCGAGGTTTGCTTGCCTGCCCGCAAGGCTTGCGATACCCGCGCCTCAGGGGCAACTTCTTCGGTGGTATGCACAATTTCGGCAGATTGAAGATATCTGGTCGCAGCCAGCAACGGCTTTATCTGTTGTGTATCGCCGACAAAGACCAGCTTCAGCTCCGGATTTTTGGCAACGGCAATATCTGCCCCTTCGATAACAATCCGGGGCGCATCGTCCCCACCCATAGCATCTAGCGCCAATCTTGGCTGTTTTGTCATTACCGAACCCTCCATGACGGGCTAACCATAAAGACTAATTTTATTTTTTCAATTCAGAAAGTTTGGCAAAAGGATGATTTTGCTCTTTTAATTCCGGTGGCGGGGCTATTATCGGGGCATCAGGATGGCGCGGCCAGGCGGTTGCGTGTATGGCCAGTGCTTGGGAAATCGCCTCGCCTACCGGAATCATGCCATTTTCCAGCAGCTCAACATCTACCCCCATCGGATCTATTTCTTCTGCATTTTCAAGGGTTTCCAGATAACGCTCTAACAGCTCAAACTGGAATTTTTCATTGACTGGATCGCCGGATACCACACATGACTGAATAATTTCAGTAGAAAATACGCCCTTTATCTGCCAGCAGCTGGCCGATACAAGCCTTATATCTATCTTGCCGGACAAGGCATTGATAGCGATATATCCAAAGCGTTCGGCCAGTGCAGCGCAAACCCCGTCCGAGGCGGTGATGACCAGCTTTTCCGGAGTGCTTTTGGTGATCAGCGAGGCGGCAAGCCTTAATTCAGGGTCAAAATCGCAAGAAGCGGGCATGGCCTATCTCTTTTCCAGCCTGAAAACAGACGCGATATCGGCGCGCGCATCCAGCAATGTTTCTATCTCAATATTCTCCAGCTTTTTTGCGGCATTTGCTACATAAACAGCTAACTTCCTGTCTTTATCCTGAACCTTTTCCGCGCGGCTGATATTGCGGGCCAGGGCAGTGGCCAGCCCTTCTGTATCTTTGGCATCCAGATGCGAACTATAGGCCATCAGACGCCCCATATAGGCTTCGGACATTTGCCGTACCCGCCTTGCCACCCCCAGATCGCCTACCCCCATCTCGCGCACAGTTAAATCCATATCGGCAAAGAAAATATCAAATAAATTCTGGGAAAATCCGGCGCAGCGCGGATCCTCTGCTGCCTTTAGCCGGCGCATTATCAGCGCCACATGCAAACATAGCATATCAAACCGGCCATCCAGACTGTCTGCAACCTTAAATTCCAGATATAATTCAGGGTTTCTGCTGGCTTCCAGTGCTTTGCGATAAAGCTGTTCTTCTGGTTGATTTTCGAGATTTTCAGAAGATTTGCGCAAGGCTGATTTCAACCGGTTAAAAACAGGCACGTCTCTCCTCCTTTCCTATATCCCAAAAGACCCAATATCATTCCTAACAAATGCCTTCATCTTATACGGCATTTTGCCAGTCACCGTCTATGGCGGACTGCGCTTTACACAAATTACAGTTTCAGCTATCCAGAACAGGTTAATCTACGCTATAATAAAGCCCTTAATGACCTAATTTATCTGATATATCATCATGGTTCTAATGAAAAATTCTGTTACAAAACTTTTTTCTGCCCTTATCTGTCTTGGCCTTTTTTTAGGGCTTCAGGGATGTGAGTCACAGGTAACAAGCCATGGCAATCTTATTGAAGCCAGCCAGTTAAACAAACTGGAAATCGGCACAACCCACCGCGAGGATGTGCTTATATTATTTGGCCCGGCCAGCTTTGAAGGAGCGTTTAATAATAACCGGCTCTATTATAATAATCAAAAGATGGAAGCCCCGATCGCCGGGCGAACACAAACTATTGAAAGAGAACTGGTTGTCTTAAGTTTTGATGTAAACAATACCCTGAAATCTATTGAAATAAGGAACAAGTCTACTGATAAAGAGATTGTAAAGCTTGACTCAAAGACCCCGACCCCGGGCGATACATTGACCATAGTCGATCAGCTATTTAGCAATCTCAGACGCCGCTAGCCTAACCGCTTCCCAGCTCGATTTTGCGATAATGGCGCGCCCGCCTGTCCAGCATGGCATTGATAAACCCCACATCACATTGGAAAATATCGGCAAGACCAGCATATTCGGATAAAACGGCACGTGCCGGAATATGTGGCATGGATTTCAGCTCATAAATACCGGCGCGCAAAACAGAAAGCTCATGCAAGGCCAGCCTTTCCATACTCCAGCCTTGTGATAGATTTTCTGCAATCTCGCTATCTAGCTGTTCTATATCAGAGGCAACGCCGCTGGCCAGATGCTGAAAATGCTCGTCATCGATTTTTTTGACCTTTAGCTGGGTAGCGATCGTATCGCCATAATGGCGGATAAATTCCGGCATCGCCTCTGCCAGCCCTGCTTTTGTTATCCCCACACTATAGGCCAGCTGGACAGCAGCGATACGCGCGCCTGCACGCATTCGCAGGACAACCGGCCGCATCCCCTTTTTATCAGCCAGGCTATTTTCCAGAACAGCCGA
Source organism: Puniceispirillaceae bacterium (SeqCode) (assembly GCA_965660495.1). Taxonomy (GTDB): domain Bacteria; phylum Pseudomonadota; class Alphaproteobacteria; order Puniceispirillales; family Puniceispirillaceae; genus JADHLI01. The sequence goes on along the minus strand of CBFIAD010000013.1, from coordinate 27,288 downwards.
GTTTGGCTCAAGGATATCATCGCTCATGCCTGGCCATCCCTGCCGCTTGCCAGCATTTTTGCCTTTAAATCTGCCATTGCCAGCGCTGCACGCGCCGCATCCCCGCCCTTATCTTTTTTGGCCTTGTCAGCGCGCACCCATGCCTGTTCGCTATTTTCGACAGTCAGAATCCCGTTACCGATAGCCAGATGCCGTGTAATTGTTAAGTCCATTATCGCGCGCGCACTTTCATTACAAACCGTTTCATAATGGGTTGTCTCGCCGCGAATAACGCATCCCAACGCTACATATCCATCATATTTAACAGCCGACAGATCAGCAAAGGCGATAGCGGCCGGGATTTCCAATGCGCCCGGCACAGCCACCACATCATAGCTCGCTCCCGCCCCCTCCAGAGCGGCGATAGCCCCCTGTTTCTGGGCGTGTGCCAGTTCTTTATAAAAATCGGCTTCGACAATCAGAAAATGACCTGCCATATGGATTATCCTTTTTGCTTTTCTGTGACATCCGAAACAGGCTGCCAGCCATCAATATGCAAGCCATAGCCTTCAAGGCCAATCACATTGGGCTTTGAATTGGTTAGCAACACCATATTGGTAATATTTAAATCATTCAAAATTTGCGCCCCCACCCCGTAATCACGCAATTCCGGACTTTGGGCATCTGATGCGGCGCGCGCCTGTTTATTGACCATTTCAGACAGGCTGGATGAACTGGCCTCGCGAAGAAGCACAATCACCCCTGTGCCTGCCTCGGCTATCTTTTTCATCGCGCGTTGTAGCTCTCCATGACTGCGCGAACGGTGCGAACGGCCAAATAAATCGACCATCAGATCAAGGGCGTGCATACGCACCATGACAGGTATGTCCGGCAATATCTCGCCCTTTTGCAAAACAATATGTTCCACATCTGTCACATCATTGCGATAGATAATCAGCCGCCATGAGCCGCCAAATTCGGTTTCTATGGCGGTTTCGGTAACCCGGGTTACCAGCGTTTCATTCATCCGGCGCCAGGCGATCAGATCCGCGATAGCACCTATTTTCAGATCATGTGCTTGGGCAAATTCCACCAGATCCGGCAGACGTGCCATCGTGCCATCATCTTTCATAATCTCGCAAATCACTCCATTTGGCGGAAATCCTGCGGCTTTGGCGATATCGATAACCGCTTCGGTATGACCAGCGCGCACCAGCGTCCCGCCATCACGGGCAACAAGCGGAAAGATATGGCCGGGTGTGGTAATATCGCGCTCGCTCATCGCCGGGTCTATGGCAACAGAGATAGTCCGGGCGCGGTCATGGGCAGAAATGCCGGTCGTCACACCCTCACGGGCTTCGATAGATACGGTAAAGGCCGTTTGATGTCGCGATTCATTACGCCTTTCCATCATCGACAGACCCAGCTTTTCTGTCCGCTCCTTTGTCAGGGCAAGACAGATTAGCCCGCGCCCGTATTTAGCCATGAAATTAACCGCCTCGGCATCTGCATGGCTGCCAATAATACATAAATCGCCCTCATTTTCGCGATTTTGATCATCTACCAAAATAAACAGCTTGCCTGCCTTTGCATCAGCAATTACATCCTCGATAGGCGATAGCCCTGTTTTTGTACTTTCTGCCATTCATGCCTCTGCTTAATTGCTGATCAGACGTGATACATAACGGGCAAGCATATCAATTTCAAGATTCAATTGCCGGCCAATTGTCGCATGGCCAAGGGTGGTATGCGTCCAGGTATGGTCAATTATATTCACCCCGAAACAGCTGCCTTCCACCTCATTGACCGTTAGCGACACCCCATCCAGCGTAACAGAGCCTTTTTCAGCAATGAATTTCGATAAATCTTCCGGCACACGGATATCCAGCTTGTGAGAATCGCCGACGGGGGTAATGGCCTCGATACTGGCCAGCCCATCCACATGACCAGAGACGATATGCCCGCCCAGCTCATCGCCAAGGCGCAAAGCACGTTCCAGATTTATCTGGCTGCCTTTCTGCCAGCCGCCAATGGTGGTTCTGGACAAGCTTTCAGCCGATACTTCTACCGCGAACCAGTTGTCCGCCCGCTCTACCACCGTCAGGCACACACCAGAACAGGCAATAGACGCCCCTAAATCAATCCTGTCACAGGCCCAGGGGGTAGTGATTTTCAGCCATCTATCGGCTGTTTCTTTCAACTCTTCAATCTGGCCAATAGCGGTTATAATTCCGGTAAACATCTCTAGACCTTTATCCTGTTATGTGGCCTGATGATGCCAAATATTCAGCCTGTCATCGCCTAATGCTCTATTACTGGTTAATATATAATCTGCTGACTGGGCAAAAGCCATAGAAGGGTGTCGGTTTTGTGACGGGCTATAGCCTGCATAACCCTGCCCCAGCGTGACAGGCGCGATAAGCTCTACTACCTTATCTACCAGTCCAGCAGCAAAAAAACTTTTATTCAGCTCAGCTCCTGCTTCAATCAAAACAGAATATATGCCTGATTTCAGACAGTGTTTAGCAATGTCTTCAGGTGATATTCGTCCGTCTTTACCCGCTTTAACGCTAATAACCTGCACCCCTTTTGCCTGCAATGCCGCCTGTTTTTCCCTGTCACTATCCAGGCGGGTAAAGACCAGCAATGGCTGGCTGGCTGCGGCGTGCACCATCTGGCAATCAGAAGGGATACGCAAATGGCTATCCATCACCATTTTGACAGGATTATCACTGGCATATCCTGCCAGCCGGCAGGTTAGTTGCGGGTCATCTGCCAGCACGCTGTCAATGCCGGTCAGCACGCCATTATAACGGCTGCGCAAATCATGGACAAAGGCCTTGGCCGCCTCCCCTGTCAGCCAGCTCTGCTGGCCTTTTTTAGCTGCGATAAAACCATCATGGCTCAGGGCTGTTTTGACCGTAAAACACGGCCGGTTTTTCGTCTTTGTGGCTAAAAAACCTGCCATGATATCCGTAGCCTCTTGTGCAAACAGGCCGCTTTTTACCTGCACTCCTGCCGCTTCCAGCAATTTGCGCCCCTTGCCGTTTACCCTTGTGTCAGGGTCGCCAAGGGCGTAGATCACATATTTTATTCCAGCTTTTATCAGCGCATCGGCACAAGGCGGGGTCTGGCCATAATGGGCACAAGGCTCGAGCGTGACATAGGCATAGCCGCCTTGCAGCCTGTCGTGCAGTTTCCGGCATTTATCCAGAGCGATTTGTTCGGCATGGGGGCGGCCAGTGGCAGCGGTTTTGCCAGTTGCCAGCAATTGCCCTTTCGGCGAGACCAGCACACAGCCTACAGGCGGGTTTTCGGCTGTTCTGCCTTGTGCGCGCGCGCCCATTAACAGGGCAAGGCGCATCCAGCGTTCATCATCGGATGAAAAAAAGACCTGCCTGGATGCCCTATCGTCTAAGGTCATTGACAAAATCTTCGAAATCGCTGGCATCCTCAAAATTCTTATAAACCGAGGCATAGCGGATATAGCCAACCTTATCTAGAGAAAGCAGTGCTTTCATCACCAGCGAGCCGACATAATCAGAGGTGACATCTGCCTCGCCGGTTGATTCCAGCTTACGCACAATATCATTGATAGCCATCACCACATCATTTTCATGTACCGAGCGTTTGCGTAAAGCAATATTAAAAGAACGTTCCAGCTTTTCACGGCTGAAAGGGACTTTTCGGCCATCGCGCTTTAGCACGGAGATTTCCCGTAGCTGCACCCGCTCAAAGGTTGTGAAACGGGCTTCACATTCACCGCATTGGCGGCGACGGCGAATAGAGGTGCCATCCTCTGAAGGGCGCGAATCTTTCACTTGCGTATCTTCAGAACGACAAATTGGACATAGCATTGCCGGTCTCTCCTTTTAACAGCATCTCTTGTAAAAGGGGCACAAGATTGCCCCTTTGGATTTAATAGCCCCTATAGTCTTAATAGATAGGATAGGCTCTGCACAAGTCCCTAACTTTGGCACGCACCGCCATTTCAATATCGGAATTATCATTCCGGTTAGAGGCCAGTCCGTCCAGAACATCGCCTATCATATGGCCGATTTGGGTAAATTGTTCCGGGCCAAAGCCGCGTGTTGTCCCCGCAGGTGTGCCAAGCCGGATACCAGAGGTTACCATCGGCTTTTCCGGATCAAAGGGCACACCATTTTTATTACAGGTAATGCCGGCATTTTCCAGCGAAACCTCGGTGATATCGCCTGTCAAACCTTTAGGGCGCAAATCTACCAGAACCAGATGGGTGTCTGTGCCGCCCGAGACCAGATCAAGCCCTCTATCCAGCAATACTTCACCCAGAATTTGTGCATTTTTTACAACGGTTTCTATATAGGTCTTGAATTCTGGCTTTAAGGCCTCGCCAAAGGCAACCGCCTTGCCAGCGATAGCGTGCATCAATGGCCCACCCTGCAGACCAGGAAAAACAGCTGAATTAATTTTACGCCCCAACGCCTCATCATTACTCAGGATAAGCCCTCCGCGCGCTGCACGAAGGGTTTTGTGGGTAGTAGAGGTCACAATATGCGCATGAGGAACGGGGCTGGGGTGCAGGCCTGTGGCGACCAGCCCGGAAATATGCGCCATATCCACCATTAATAATGCGCCGACCTTGTCTGCGATACGCCGAAAGGCGGCAAAATCCAGCTGGCGTGGATAGGCAGATGCCCCTGCTACAATCAGTTTTGGCTGGCATTCTATGGCCTTGGCTTCCAGCGCGTCATAATCAATCTGGCCAGTTTCGCGCGAAACGCCATATTGTACAGCATTAAACCATTTACCAGACAGATTTGGCCCTGCCCCATGGGTTAGATGCCCACCCGCTTCCAGTGACATACCCAGCACTGTATCGCCTGGCTGCAGCAGTGCCAGAAACACGGCCTGATTGGCCTGTGCCCCGGAATGCGGCTGAACATTGACAAAATTACAGTTAAACAGCTTTTTTGCCCGCTCAATGGCCAATGTTTCAACCACATCAACATATTCACAGCCCCCGTAATAACGTCGCCCCGAATAGCCTTCTGCATATTTATTGGTCAGCACAGAGCCTTGAGCTTCCAGAACCGCAGAAGAGACAATATTTTCAGATGCGATCATTTCGATCTGGTCTTGCTGGCGAACCAGCTCATCGTGAATCGCCTTTGCGATTTCAGGATCATTTTGTTCCAGATTAGCGGTAAAAAAATCTGTCATATTCTTCATCATCTATTTCCTTGGCTCAGCTTTCTAGTTGTGGGTTGGATAATTTATCTATTCGCTTTTGATGGCGTCCCCCGGCAAAGGGGGTTTGTAAAAAGGCTTCGACACATTCTTGTGCCTGAATAGCGCCTGTCACGCGCTCTCCCAGTGCCAGAACATTGGCATCATTATGCTCGCGTGCCAGCCTGGCATTGGTTACATCATGCACCAGCGCTGCGCGTATCCAGCTAAAGCGGTTGACCGCAATGGAAATACCGATACCCGAGCCGCAAATCGCAATCCCTCTAGCGTGTGTATCGGCTTTCAGCGCGGCAGCCAGTTTATAGCCAAAATCAGGGTAATCTACCGATGCGCTGCCGTCTGTGCCCAGATCAGTCACCTGATGACCTGCTTGCGACAGATAGGCGATAATATCGGCTTTTAACTGGCAGCCTGCATGGTCACTGGCGAGAAAAATATTTGTCATCTGGCTGTTTTTCTTTCCTGATATGCTGAATTGAAAAGGGGCTATCCGGCTTGGTTATCCTGCCAGTTCCCTGAAGCTGAATATGCCGGAGGTTATCACCGCATGAACGATAAAAAACAAACCGGCTGCGATAACGGACGTGATAAGCATTTTTGTTACAATACGCGGCTTTTCAGGGGCAGAGGAGGCCTGACCCGGAATTTGTTTCTCAGCTGGCCTTGCCCCAAAGGGCAGCACCATGAAAAACACCCACCACCACAGTAAAATATAGACAACAATGGAAGAAACAATATCCATATCAGGCCTGCTGCAATTCGATAAGAGTGCCGGTCAAGTCTTTGGGATGTATAAAAAATACCGGCTTTCCATGGGCGCCGATACGCGGCTCTGCCCCGCCCAGAACCCGCCCGCCCTCGGCTATCAGGCGGTCACGAGAGGCGATAAGATCGGCCACATCAAAACAGATATGATGCATACCGCCATCCGGATTTTTTTCCAAAAATTTGGTGATTGGCGAGCTATCATCAATCGGCTCCAGCAATTCGACCTTGCCGTTTTCTGCCTGGATAAAGACGACGTGCACCCCATGTTCGGGCAAGGTTTGAATATCGGATATTTCAGCCCCAGTTCTGGCCTGCCATTGCGCCATGGCAGCGCGAATATCGGGTACAGCAATGGCGATATGATTAATGCTGCCTATCATGCGCGAAGCTCCTCATCACTGGCTTGTAAAATATGGGCATGGACGGTCGGACGCAGACGAAAACGCTGTTTGGCGAGGCTGCGAACCGTGCTGGTCACAATTTGTTCTGCTGTGCGACCATGTGCATCGGGCTGTTCATAATTTTGTATCAGCGCCTCTTCTACCGCCAGAGAGGCATCGGCGATAAATTCATCAGCCTGCTGGTCCGAACATAGCCCTGACTGGCTGATTTGCGGGGCCATAATCAGATCGCCCGATGCCGATAAAACCACCGATATGGTAACCGTGCCATTCCACAACATCCGCCGGCGTGAGCGCAGAAATTCAGATTCCAGATCGACAATCTCGCCCCCTTCATGGGTAAGAAGACCGGTATGTGCCTGGCCGCATAATTCCGCCCGCCCGGCGGTAAATTTGACCATATCGCCATTTTCCGGAATCAGGGTCTGGCTGACCTGGCAATTGGTTGCCAATTCGGCGTGTGCCATCAGATGCCGGGCGGTGCCATGCACCGGAATAGCAATGGCTGGCCGGACAAGGCTGTACATTTCTGTCAATTCATCGCGCGATGGATGGCCAGATACATGAACATTGGCGTCCTCATCTGTTATCAGATGCACTTTCTGGCGTAGCAAGGCATCATGGACACGCCCGATTGCCTGTTCATTGCCTGGTATCTGGCGAGAAGAGAAAATCACCGTATCGCCTGTATTCAGACTGATTTGCTCATGCATACCTTGCGCGATACGTGCCATGGCCGCGCGCGATTCCCCTTGCGAGCCGGTACAGATAACCACCAGATTTTCACGCGGGATAAGGCTTACCTCGCTTTCCGGCACAAAATCAGGAATATCCTGTAAATAGCCCACCTCTTTTGCGGCTGAAATGGTGCGGTTCAGGGCGCGGCCTGCAATACAAACCGAACGGTTATTGGCACGCGCTGCGGTAATGATGCTTTCGATACGGGCAACATTACTGGCAAAACAGGTCACCGCCACCATATGTTCTGCTTTTGCAATTTCTTCTGTCAGCCCCGCACAGGCTACCGCCTCGGACGGGGTATGCCCCGCAACCATCGCATTGGTGGAATCGCCAATAAGTGCCATTACCCCTTCATCGCCCAGCGCACGAAGCCGGGCTTTATCGCCGTCATCGCCCAGCATCGGGGTAGGATCAAACTTCCAGTCCCCTGTATGCAAAATCACCCCTTCAGGCGTGCGCAAAATAAGGGCAGCAGGGTCGGGGATAGAATGGGTCATAGAGACCAGCTCGACCGAAAAAGGGCCAAAGCTGTAATCAATATTATAGTCGATCTCATGCATCGGAATATGGACATCCAGCCGTGCCTCTGACAGCTTGCGTCGCAATAAAGCCAGCGTAAAGGCTGTACCATAAACCGGCACTTGCAAACGCTCCCATAAATAGGGTATCGCCCCGAAATGATCTTCATGGGCATGGGTAAGGATAATCGCTTCCAGCTTGTCCGAACGCTCTTCGATAAAGCGCAAATCCGGCAGCACAACATCCACGCCCGGCATCGTATCATCAGGAAAGCTGATACCGAGATCAATCATCAGCCAGCGTCCCTGATAGTGATAGAGATTGGCATTCATGCCAATTTCACCCGAACCGCCAAGCGGTAAGAATATCAAATCATTTTTCTGAATATCTGTCATTTGTCTGTCTATTTAGTGCGTATTGCCAGCTGATACAGCCCATCGGTGGTTAAATCGGGGCGAATATGTTCAATCTTTGAAATATGGGGAGCAAATAAATAGGCAAGTCCGCCTGTGGCAATAACCTGCATCTGTTCCTGATAATGTGCCTCAATACGCCCCAGCATCCCTTCTATCAGGCTGACATAGCCCCATAAAATACCTGATTGCATCGCTGTTTCAGTGGATTTGCCAATAATTGGCTGATCGGCTGGCCAGGCCGCAATGGTTATGTCCGGCAATCTGGCCGCTGCTGCGACCAGCGCTTCGAGCGAGCGATGGACGCCCGGGGCAATGATCCCCCCATCATAGCAGGCAAGGCATTTTTTATCGCTGGCCGGCAGAACAATATCAAAGGTTGTTGCTGTACCAAAATCCAGCACAATGGCCGGCACATCCCCCGAACAGGCCACACTATAGGCATTTACCAGCCTGTCTGCCCCCAGCTGGGCTGGCTGATCTATTCTAACTTCCAAGCCCAGCCCGCCTTTGGCAGGCTCTGCAATAACAGGCTCGATGCCCATACGGCGTTTGCATAAATCTATCAGATGGGGGGTGGCTTCGGGCACAACAGATGCCAGCGCACATCCGCTCAGGCCAGAAAGGGCAAAACCGTCTGATTCCAAAAGCTGTGACAAGGCCACCGCATAATCATCGGCCGGACGCCTGGAACGGGTTTCCAGTCGCCAATTCCCCTGTTTTTCCCCTGACAGGCTATATAGGGCAAAGGTTATATTGGTGTTGCCACAATCAATGGCCAGTATCATGCCTGCCCTTTCATGATTTCTACGTCCCCTGCGGTAATAAAATGCTGCTTCCCGCTATCATCGCGAATAATCAGCTGACCTTCTTCGCCTATCGCCTCGCACTGGCCTTCTATCAGAGTTGCAGGCGTTTGAATGGCAACTTTCCGGCCTATCATCGCGCAATGGATTTGCCATTGTGCCAGAACAGCCGCAAGGCCTTTTTCTTCCCACATCTCATAACACTCAGCCAGTTTCTGAACAAGCCTGAAAGCAAGTCTGTCAGCAGAAGGCGGCTCTGCTGCATCCATAAAGCTATCCAGGGCAACAGCCGGGTGTTTCTGGCTGGCATCGCCCGGCGGATTTTTCAAATTGATACCGCAACCGGCAATAACACCCCCCTCACCTGCCTCTAGCAGGATACCGGCTATCTTGCCGCCAGCTATCAGCACATCATTTGGCCATTTCAGGCTAAGAGGGTTATTGCCACCATTTTGGCCAATCTGTTCCGCCAGCATTTTAAAAACCGCCAGCGATACCGCAAAAGACAAGCCAGGCCATAGGGCATGGGGTTTGGACGGGCAAAGCACAGCAGACAAATACAGCCCGTCACCTGGCCTGGATGTCCACATCCTGCCAAGCCTGCCCCGCCCTTTGGTCTGCTCCCCTACCACAAAACAGCGCCCCGCTGCTTGTGCGCCCTGCTCTTTTAATGCAGCAAGAGCCAGATCGTTTGATGAGGGCGCACTATCGGAAAAATCTATAGACCATCCGCCCGGAAGGCTGTTTTCTATTGCATTTTGCCTGTCAGGGTCATCCATTATTGTCTAGCGTTGCTTTCAGGCCGGTTAGAAATATACAGACACAATAGATGTGGCCTGCTCGGACAATGCGCCAATCCCAAAAAAGAACAGCAGAATAAAGCCAATGGAAACCACCAGAATCATCCGGTTTTGATGGGCGAGCCCTTCATCCAGCGGTGCATCTGAATCCTGAAAATACATCAAGCGAATGATACGCAGATAATAAAACGCCCCGATAACAGAGGTCAAAACCCCTATCACAGCCAGCGGGATAAGACCGGCATTTACAGCGGCCAAAAATACATACCATTTGCCGAAAAATCCGGCCAGAGGCGGAATACCTGCCATAGAGAACATGACAATCATCATCGCAGCTGCCAGCAGGGGATGCGTGGCAGAAAGCCCGGACAGATCGGAAATTTTTTCAACCGGCGTGCCTTCGCGGCGCATGGTCATAATTACGCCAAAAGCGGCTGCGCCCATAAAGACATAAGTGGTCATATAAATCACAACCGCAGATGCGCCTTCACTTGTACCGGCGGCCAGCCCGGCCAATGCATAGCCCATATGCGCGATAGAGGAATAGGCCAGCATCCGCTTGATATTTTGTTGCATAATTGCGCCTGTTGCCCCGACAATCATCGACGCCACTGACAGGGCGATCAGAATTTGCACCCATTGGTCGGTAATATTGCCAAAGGCAGAATAGGTCACATTCATCAGCAAGGTCATACCCGCGACCTTTGGCACAATCGCAAATAAAGCTGTTACAGGGGTCGGCGCGCCTTCATACACATCCGGTGTCCACATATGAAAAGGAGCAGCCGAAATTTTAAAAGCCAGCCCGGAAAGCAGGAACACCATCCCGACAACCATACCAACCGATGCCCCGCCAGACAGGCTACTGGCAATCGCGTCAAAATTGGTGCTGCCGGAAAAGCCGTAAACCAGAGAGGCGCCATATAGCAGCAAACCGGAAGACAGCGCGCCAAGCAAAAAATATTTCAAGCCTGCTTCTGATGATTTCAATGAGCTGGTACGCATGGCCGCGACCACATATAGAGGCAGAGATTGCAGCTCTAGTGCCATATATAAGGAAATCAGGTCATTGGCAGACACCATCAGCAACATACCGACAACCGCCATCAATACCAATAGATGAAACTCGGCTCTGTCTATGCCTTCGCCCCATTGCTCGCTTACCAGCCAGCTGGCAAAAAACGCGCCGACAAGGATCAAACCCTTCATATAGATGACCAGATCATTTACTGCAAACAAATCATTGAACAGCACAACCCGCCCATCAGGGACAGAAAACACCGCCAGAAAGGCTGCAAAATACCCTAGCAGGGACAGCGTGCGAACCAGCTTTATTGTGCCTTGCCCATCGGCTTGTGTTTGCCGGGCAAAAGCCGCTACCAGCACCATGGCAAGTGCCAGCGCTATCAGGATGAATTCAGGCAAAGCTGCAGAAAAAGTCAGTTGTGAGAATTCCATAACTACCCCTACCCCCTAGCGCATCACTGTCTGAACAGATAGCTCTGTTGCAACCTGCGCGATAATATCGGAAACCGAATAGGCCATCACATCCAGCAAAGTAGATGGATATACCCCAAACCACAGAACCAGAATGGTCAGCGGTACAAAAATCATTACCTCGCGCCTGTCCAGCCCGGCCATTTCCAGCACTTCAGGCTTTTCAGCCCGGCCAAATACCACCCGGCGATATAGCCAGAGCATATAACAGGCGCCTAAAATCAGACCAGTCGCAGCAAAGATAGCCACCCAGTGCGAGGCTTCCCATGCACCGACCAGAACCAGCATTTCACCTACAAAACCGGATGTGCCGGGCAAGCCAACCGAAGCCAGCATCATAAACATAAAAAAGGTCGCATAGCGTGGCATGGCATCCACTACCCCGCCATAGGCGCTAATCTCGCGCGTGTGCAAGCGGTCATATACCACCCCGACACAGAAAAACAGCGCGGCCGACACCAGCCCGTGCGAGATCATCTGGAACATTGCGCCTGCTATCCCCTGTTCGGTCAGGGTAAATATCCCTATTGTGACAAACCCCATATGCGCCACAGAAGAATAGGCAATAAGCTTTTTCATATCGCTTTGTGCCAGCGCAACCAGAGAAGTGTAAATCACCGCCACGACTGACAACACAAAAATGAAGGGCGCAAAATATTCCGAAGCATCCGGGAACATCGGCAGGGAAAAGCGGATAAAGCCATATCCGCCCATTTTCAACAAAACGCCCGCCAGAATCATGGAACCGGCTGTTGGGGCTTGCACATGGGCATCTGGCAGCCAGGTATGCACCGGCCACATTGGCACTTTGACCGCAAATGAGGCAAAAAAGCCCAGAAACAGCCAGAATTGCAATTCCGGGCTAAAGGCAAATGCGCTTAACGCCGGGATATCGGTTGTGCCGGCCAGATGAAACATCACCAGCATGCACACCAGCATCAATACCGAGCCCAAAAGCGTATATAAAAAGAATTTAAAGGCCGCATAGACACGCTCTGCCCCGCCCCAGACACCGATAATGATAAACATCGGTATCAAAACGCCTTCAAAGAACAGATAAAACATCAGCATATCCAGCGAGGCGAACATACCAACCATCATCACTTCCAGCACAAGAAAGGCGATCATATAATCGCGTACGCGGTGGGTAATGCTCTTCCAGCTTGCCAGAATGGAGAGCGGGGTCAGGAAGGTAGATAAAAGGATAAAGGGCATGGATATCCCGTCCACCCCCAAATGATAGGAAATGCCACTGCCCGAAATCCAGTCTGCACGCTCTTCAAACTGATAGCCGGTCATTTCTGCATCAAAACCGAAATAGAGCGACAAAGACAGCAGGAAGGTAAAGCCGGAAACCCACAAGGCGACCAGACGCGCATTCGTGGCAACTGATTCTGTATTGCCGCGGATCAACAGCAAGAACAGCACCCCTGTTAGCGGTAGGAAGGTAATAACACTCAATAAAGGCCAGCTGGAAATCATCTATCTACCTCCCAAATCCGCTGAAATACCAGGACAGCAGAATGACCACACCGATCATCATCGCAAAGGCATAATGATATACATAGCCTGTTTGAATATGCACCAGACGCGCAGATACCCGCCCAACCAGAGCCGACAGGCCATCTGGACCAAAATAGTCAATTGTACCCTTATCCCCGCGCTTCCATAGCCAGCCGCCAAAAACAACTGCCGGACGCACGAAAATTCGATCATATAGCTCGTCGAAATACCATTTGTTGAATAAAAAGCGATACAGCCCGCCTGACGCCTGGGCAATCCTGGCTGGCAGATGCGGCATTTTCACATAGGCGATATAGGCGCCAAAAACCCCGCTTGTGGCCAGAATAATCGGCAACAGCTTTACCCATAACGGCACATGATGAGCCGCCTCCATCGCGGTATGAGAAGGCAGAATAAAGATAGAATCGCCCCAGAATGCCGCCATATCATGGCCAACAAACAGCTCATACCCTGCCCAACCGGCGAAAATCGCCCCAATGGCCAGAGGCACAAGTGGCAAGGTCATAATATTAGGCGATTCATGCACATGAGACATCACCTCTTCGCTGGCGCGCGGCTGTCCATGAAAGGCCAGTATCAACAAACGCCAGCTATAAAAAGCGGTGAGAAGCGCCGCCGCACATCCCAGCCAGAAGGCCAGTATGCCAACCCCTGTATGCGCGCCATAGGCGGCTTCCAAAATCATATCCTTGGAATAAAAGCCGGCAAAGAAAGGAAAACCGGCCAGCGCAAGCGATCCCACCCACATCATGGTGTAGGTCACTGGCACTTTACGCCAGATACCACCCATATTGCGCAAATCCTGTTCATCTGAAAGTGCGTGAATAACCGACCCTGCTCCCAAGAATAGCAATGCCTTAAAAAAGGCATGGGTGGTTAGATGGAACATCGCTGCCGGATAGGCGGATACCCCTGCCGCGAAAAACATATAGCCCAGCTGAGAGCAGGTTGAATAGGCAATCACCCGCTTGATATCAAACTGAGTCATCCCCACAGTCGCGGCAAAAATCGCCGTAGACGCCCCGACAATGGTAATGACATCCAGCGCAACAGGAGCATATTCAATGATAGGCGACATACGGCATACCAGAAACACCCCGGCGGTCACCATGGTCGCGGCATGGATAAGAGCGGATACAGGGGTTGGCCCTTCCATCGCATCAGGCAACCAGGTATGCAGGCCAAGCTGGGCTGATTTACCCATCGCACCAATAAACAGAAGAATAGACACCACCTCCAACGCAGGCAATGTAATGCCGCTAAAGCTGATGACCGCATCCTGATAGGACGCGCTATTGGCAAAAATCGCATCAAAGCTGACCGATCCTGTCAGCGTGAAAATCGCCAAAATCCCCAGAACAAAGCCAAAATCGCCTACGCGATTCACCACAAAGGCTTTCATCGCAGCTGTATGGGCGCTTTCCTTGTGATACCAAAAGCCTATTAACAGATAAGAGGCAACTCCTACCCCTTCCCAGCCAAAAAACAGCTGTACCAGATTATCAGCAGTGACCAGCATCAGCATCGCAAAGGTAAATAGGCTGAGATAGGCCATAAAACGGGCAATCGCCTTGTCATGATGCATATAGCCAACAGAATAGATATGCACACAAGAAGAAACACCAGTTACCACAATCAGCATGACAGCGGTAAGCGTATCGAAACGCAGCTGCCAATTCGCTTCAAAAGTGCCGGAGTTAATCCATCTGGCTACACTGACAATCTCAGTATTGCCGCCCATCGCAATATGCGAAAAGGCAAATAGCGAAAGAAGGAATGACAGCACTACACCGGAAACCGACACCGCAATAGCGGCCGCATTTTGCTGGCGCAGGGAAAATAACCCGGCTGCAATAGCGCCCAGCAATGGCAGAAAAACAATCGCCTGATAAAACATCTGCGCCCTAGCCTTTCATCACATTGATATCTTCAACAGATATCGATCCGCGATTGCGGAAATATACCACTAAAATTGCCAGACCAATTGCCGCTTCTGCAGCCGCAACGGTCAAAATAAATAAAGAGAAAATCTGTCCCGATAAATCGCTAGAATAGGCAGAAAATGCCACCAGATTAATGCTGACAGACAGCAAGATAAGCTCTATCGACATCAGGATCGTGATAACATTCTTGCGATTGATAAAAATGCCAAACACCCCGAATACAAATAAAATCGCAGCGACAGTCAAATAATGTGCAAGGGTAATTTCTGCTATCATTGGGATATCTCCTTTACACCTGCGCCTGTTTCAACTTTTGCCAGCTTTACGGTTTCTGCCCGGGTTCGGGCATTTTGATCCGCAATGACCTGTTTGCGAACGCCCATGCGTTTACGCAAGGTAAGCGCAATCGCCCCTATCATCGCCACCAGCAAAATCAGGCCGGCAAGCTGGAACAAATAGATGTAATCTGTATAGATTATTTGGCCGAGTGCCTTGGTATTATGTACATCCCCCGGTGATGGTAGGCTCTTGATATTACCGGAATATTCAAAAAAGGTAGCGAATAGTTCCACCAGCAATACCGCGCCAATAAACAGCCCCAGAGGGCGATATTTCTGAAACCCCTCGCGCAATTCTGAATAATTAATATCCAGCATCATCACGACAAACAGGAACAAAACCGCCACCGCCCCGACATAGACAACCACCAGCAGCATCGCCAGAAATTCGGCATTCAGCAAAATAAACAATCCGGCCGCATTAAAAAACGCCAAAATCAGAAACAATACAGAATGAACAGGGTTGCGCGATGACACAACCATCAGCCCTGACAAACAGCAAATCGTGGCAAACAGATAGAAAAATACAGATGATAACATCGCCTTTTATTCCCCCTTCAGCGAATGGCTAGCGCCATTTTGCGTCCTGTGCCAGATTGCGGGCGATTTCATCTTCCCATCTGTCACCATTTGCCAGCAGCTTGTCCTTGTCATAGAACAGCTCTTCACGTGTTTCGGTTGCAAACTCAAAATTAGGCCCCTCGACAATCGCATCTACCGGACAGGCTTCCTCACAAAAGCCACAATATATACATTTTGTCATATCAATGTCATAGCGTGTGGTACGGCGCGAGCCATCACTGCGCGGCTCTGCTTCGATAGTAATGGCCTGTGCTGGACAAACCGCCTCGCACAGCTTGCAAGCGATGCAACGCTCTTCGCCATTTGGATAGCGGCGCAGAGCGTGTTCGCCCCTAAAGCGCGGCGAGAGATAGCCTTTTTCAAACGGGTAATTCAGCGTCACCTTCGGCTTGAAAAAATATTTCAAGGTCAGCATCAACCCCTTGACGAGTTCAAGCAGCAGAAAAGACCTGACCGCGTTTACCAATGCAACCATGCGTGTTACTCCCTACCCGCCAATGCCTGGCAGCTTGTCAAAGGCCATCAAAAACCCGGCTGTCAATACAACATAAATCAAGGAAAAGGGCAGAAAGATTTTCCAGCCCAAGCGCATCAGCTGGTCATAGCGATAGCGCGGTGTTGTTGCCCGCACCCACAAGAACACAAACAGGCACAACATGATTTTCAGCACAAACCAGATCGGACCCGGTATCCAGGTGAACGGCGCAAAATCAAATGGGGGCAACCAGCCGCCCAGAAATAGCACGGTCGTCATCGCGCTCATCAAAATCATATTGGCATATTCGCCCAAGAAGAACAGCGCAAAGCTCATTGAGGAATATTCCACAAAATAGCCGGCTACCAATTCTGACTCGCCCTCTGGCAAATCGAACGGGGCGCGGTTTGTCTCTGCCAGGGTTGAGATGAAAAACACGATAAACATCGGGAACAAAGGCAGGGCAAACCACATATCGCGCTGGGCTTCGATAATATCGGACAGATTAAGCGAGCCCACACAAATCAGCACATTGATGATGACCAGTCCCATGGATACTTCGTAAGACACCATCTGGGCAGCCGACCGCAGCGCCCCTAAAAAGGCATATTTGGAATTACTGGCCCAACCGGCCATGATAACGCCATAAACCCCCAGAGAGCTTATCGCGAACAGATATAAAATCCCGACATTAATATCGGCCAGCACCAGCCCGGCATCAAACGGAATAACCGCCCAGGCTACCAGCGCCAGAATAAAGGTCAGCATCGGTGCCAGAATAAAAACCACCTTATCTGCTCCGGCAGGCAAGATGGTTTCCTTGGCCATCAGCTTTAGTGCATCGGCAAAAGGCTGAAACATCCCAAAAGGCCCTACCACATTGGGCCCTTTACGCAATTGCATAAAGCCGATAACGCGCCGTTCTGCCAAAGTCAGATAGGCGACCGCGATCAATAATGGCACGACAACCGCTAAAATCTTGGCAACAATCCAGGCCAGATCAATGAGCCATTGTTCTATTATCATGCTCTTTTCTCCTACCCTTTACTATTCAGCAGCCATGACGGATTTATCCGCCTTTGTTGCCGAATAGCATTCCGCCATTGTCTCGGACGCACGCGAGATTGCACAGGTCATGTAAAACGCCTTTAACCCGGCTTCCACAGGCTCGCTCTTCAGCTTGCCGGCTTTGCCAAATTTACCCCACTTTGCTGGCTGAGCCTCGTCCAGCCTGGCAAAGACAGGTACAGCAGCCACCATCTCTTCGCGCAATTCGGCGAGGCTATCAAAGCTCAGGGTTTTATTGATACGCTCGGAAAAAGCACGAATAATCGCCCAGTCCTCACGCGCATCCCCGGGCGGGAAAGCTGCCCGGCGCGCCATTTGCGGCCGACCTTCAAAATTCACATATAACCCGTCTTTTTCTGCCCATGCAGCGCCCGGCAATACCACATTTGCACATTGTGCGCCCTTATCGCCATGATGCCCCTGATACACAACAAAGGCTTTCTCCAGCCTGGCGGTATCCAGCTCATCTGCCCCTAACAGCCAGACAAAATCTATTGCCCCTTTCGCTGCACCATCGAGAATGCCCGCAACATCCTTGCCGCCCTTGCCAGGCACAAAGCCCATATCCAGACCGGCCACCCTGGCAGCGGCATGATGCAGAACATTAAAGCCGTTCCAGTCTTTGGTTACCATATTTGTGGTTTCAGCTAATTGATGGGCCAGCGCCATTACTGCCTGGCCATCGGCCCGGCGCAGCGCTCCCATCCCTATGATAACCATAGGTTTTTTGGCTTTTTTCATCAGCTTTGCAAAGGGATGTTTACCTGATGCCAGCTGTTCCAGAACAGATATATCATCGCCTAGATATTCAACCGGATAGGTTAAATCGGCTGCGGTGCCAAGATGGGCAATCGGTGTGCGACCATGCAGATAATTTCTGCGGATACGTGCATTCATCACCGGGGCTTCAATACGCGGATTACTGCCGACAATTAATATGGCATCGGCTTCATCTATACCGGCAATGGTGGTGTTAAACAAATAGGATGCCCGGGTTTTTGCGGATAATTTTGCGCCATCCTGACGACAATCCATATGCGGGCTGCCCATCTTGTCAAACAGGGCTTTTAGCGCAAACATCGCCTCGCCATCTATCTGATCGCCGGCAATAGCGGCCATTTTATCAGCCTTGGTCTTTTTCACCCTGGCAGCAATGGCAGCAAAGGCATCGTCCCAGCTGGCAGGGTGCAAACGGCCATCCTTGCCCCGCAAATAGGGCTTGTCCAGGCGCTGACGACGCAAGCCATCAATGGCATAGCGGGATTTATCGGAAATCCATTCTTCGTTGATATCCTCATTCAGGCGGGGTAATACCCGCATCACCTGATTACCCCGCGCATCGATACGAATATTCGCACCCATCGCATCCATTACATCAATGCTTTCGACCTTGTTCAGCTCCCATGGACGCGCAACAAACGCATAAGGGCGCGAGGTCAGCGCGCCGACCGGGCATAAATCAATCACATTTGCCGATAGCTCACTGGCGATGGTTTTTTCCAGATAGGTGGTAATCTCGACATTCTCTCCGCGCCCGATAGCCCCTAAATCTGTCACCCCTGCCACTTCGGTTGAAAAGCGCACACAGCGGGTGCAATGAATACAACGGGTCATCACTGTCTTGATCAGCGGGCCCATATATTTTTCGCTTACTGCGCGTTTATTTTCGGCATAGCGCGAGGCATCATGGCCATAGCCCATTGCCTGATCCTGCAGATCGCATTCCCCGCCCTGGTCACAAATCGGACAATCCAGAGGGTGGTTAACCAGCAGAAATTCCATTACCCCTTCACGTGCCTTTTTTACCCGCTCGGATTTGGTGCTTATCACCATCCCCTCGCCTGCTGGCATCGCACATGAGGCGATCGGCTTTGGGGCGCGTTCCATATCCACCAGACACATCCGGCAATTGCCCGCGATAGATAATCTTTCATGATAGCAAAAACGCGGAATTTCAGCGCCTGCCTCTTCACAAGCCTGCAATACGGTTGCCCCGTCTTCCACTTCAACTTCAATCCCGTCCACTGTCAGCTTTGGCATGGTATTTATCCTTACTCAGCAGCGTTTGTTACAGCCTGATAAGCCATAATACGTCTTTCGATTTCCGGGCGGAAATGCTTGATCAATCCCTGAATGGGCCAGGCAGCCGCATCGCCAAGGGCGCAAATCGTATGCCCCTCTACCTGGCGGGTCACCTGTTCCAATGTTTCGATCTCGTGAATTTCCGCTTCGCCGCGTACCATCCTGTCCATCATCCGCCACATCCAGCCAGTGCCTTCACGGCACGGGGTGCATTGACCACAGCTTTCATGCTTGTAAAAGTAGGAAAGCCGGGCGATAGCCCGCACAATATCGGTGCTTTTATCCATGACAATAATGCCAGCGGTACCCAGCCCGGTTCCGGCATTGCGAAGTGCATCAAAATCCATTGTCATCGTCTCGCACACCTCTTTTGGCATCAATGGAGTGGACGAGCCGCCCGGTATAATGGCCAGCAGATTGTCCCATCCACCACGCACGCCGCCGGCGTGTTTTTCAATGAGTTCCTTTAAGGGAATGCCCATTTCTTCTTCAACATTACAGGGCTTATTTACATGGCCGGAAATACAAAACAGCTTTGTGCCGGTGTTATTTTCCTTGCCCAGACCAGCAAACCATGCCCCGCCACGCCGCAAAATTGTCGGGGCAACTGCGATGGATTCCACATTATTCACGGTTGTGGGACAACCATATAGACCCACCCCTGCCGGAAAAGGCGGTTTCAGGCGTGGCTGGCCTTTTTTACCTTCCAGCGATTCGATAAGGGCGGTTTCTTCGCCGCAAATATATGCCCCTGCCCCGCGCTGCAGATAAACATCAAAATGCCAGCCCGATCCGGCCGCATTTTTACCCAGCAAGCCTGCATCATAGGCTTCATCAATAGCCGCTTGCAGCACCTTGCCTTCATTAAAAAATTCACCGCGAATATAGATATAGGCGGTATGGGCTCGCATCGCAAAACCGGCCACCAGACAGCCTTCAATCAGCTTGTGCGGCTCATGGCGGATAATATCCCTGTCTTTACAAGTTCCCGGCTCAGACTCGTCGGCATTCACCACCAGATAATGTGGGCGTGCGCCTACTTCCTTTGGCATAAAAGACCATTTCAGGCCGGTTGGAAAGCCAGCCCCGCCGCGACCACGCAAGCCGGACGCCTTCATTTCCTCGACAATATCATCATGGCCACGCGCCAGAATGGCTTTGGTGTTATCCCAGTCACCACGCGCTTGCGCCCCTTTCAGGCCAGCATCGCCCCAGCCATAAATATTGGTAAAAATACGATCTTTATCTGCGAGCATCTCTACCCCTTCTTCTTACTGCGCTTGGCGGTTTTCAGCGTGGTGGCACCACCTTCCGCTTCCGAGCCTTGCCGCCCTGTAACCGAACCGACAGGTGGTGGTGCGTCTGCTTCCAGCGCCTCCAGCAATGCCCTTGTGGATTGATAATCCAAATCTTCATAGAAATCGTCATTTACCTGCAAGATAGGCGCATTTACACACGCCCCCAGACATTCCACTTCCAATAGAGAGAATTTACCGCAAGCCGACGTCTCGCCCGAGCTGATATTCAGCTTATCCTTGATACAGCGCATCACATCATCCGAGCCGCGCAACATACAAGGGGTAGTGCCGCAGGCTTGCAGAAAATATTTGCCCACCGGTTTCAGATTGAACATGGAATAAAAGCTGGCCACTTCCAAAACGCGCATTTCTGCCATATCTAGCCTTTTGGCAATCTCTTCTATCGCTTTGACCGGTATCCAGTTATCATTTTGCTTTTGCGCGATATATAACAGCGATTTTACCGCACTGGCCTGACGCCCTTCGGGATATTTTGCAATCGCCTTTTTGATTTCCTTCTCGCTATCCTTGGTAAAGGAAAAGCTTTCAGGCTGTTCTTCTGCAATAATTGTTTGAATGCTCATCTGTCAATTTCACCAAAAACAATATCCAAAGACCCGATAATCGCCACCGAATCTGCCAGCATATGCCCTCTGGACAGATAATCGACCGCTGCCATGAAATAATAGCCAGGTGCGCGAAGACGCGCCCGATATGGCTTGTTAGAGCCATCTGAAACCAGATAGACCCCGAATTCCCCCTTTGGCGCTTCGACAGCGGTATAGCTATCACCAGCCGGTACATGAAACCCTTCTGTATAGAGCTTAAAGTGATGGATAAGCGCTTCCATAGACTGTTTCATATCGCCGCGACGCGGGGGCGTGACCTTGTTATTTTCTGCCAGTACCGGCCCTCCAGGCATGGTTTCAATTGCCTGGCGGATAATCCGAAGCGACTGCTTCATTTCCTCCACCCGCACCAGATAGCGGGCATAGCAATCGCCTGTTGTACCGACAGGCACATCAAAATCCATTTCTGCATAACAATCATAGGGCTGTGATTTGCGTAAATCCCACGCATAGCCAGTCGAGCGCAAACATGGCCCTGTCATACCCAAATCTAGCGCTTCATCTACACTCATCACGCCAATATCAACCGTTCTTTGTTTGAAAATGCGGTTATTGGTCAACAAGGTTTCCAGATCATCGATAAAGGAGGGAAATTTATCTGCCCATTTCAGAATATCTTCTGCCAGACCATCAGGCAGATCCTGATGCACCCCGCCTGGCCGGAAATAGGCGGCATGCAGGCGCGCACCAGAAGCGCGCTCATAAAACTCCATCAATGTTTCCCGCTCTTCAAAACCCCATAACAGAGGGGTCATCGCGCCCACATCAATGGCAAAGGTGGTCAAATTCAGCAGATGGTTCAAAATCCGGCCAATTTCGCAATATAAAACGCGAATATGCTGGGCACGCTTTGGCACTTCTATGTGCAAGGCTTTTTCAATTGCCAGCGCCCAGGCGTGTTCCTGATTCATTGGCGAGACATAATCCAGCCGGTCAAAATAGGGCAGCGCCTGAAGATAGGTTTTATTTTCTATCAGCTTTTCTGTCCCGCGATGCAGCAACCCGACATGCGGGTCTGCACGCTCTATAACCTCGCCATCCATTTCCAGAACAAGGCGCAACACGCCATGTGCGGCCGGATGCTGGGGACCAAAATTCAGGGTCAGAGGACGTATTTGCATTTCACCCATAATCTTATGCTCCTGCCTCTTCATCTGTAGGTGGCGGCGCGATATCGGCCTGCACTCCTTCCCATGGGCTGGTAAAATCAAAATCACGATATTCCTGAGTTAAATGTACCGGCTCATACACTACCCGCCTCTGGGTCTCGCTATAGCGCACTTCTACATAGCCGGTCAGCGGAAAATCCTTACGCAGAGGATGCCCCTCAAACCCGTAATCGGTCAGCAGGCGGCGCAAATCCGGGTGGCCGGAAAAATAAATCCCGAACATATCCCATATTTCGCGCTCTGCCCAATTGGCCGAAGAAAACAGCTCTGTTACCGACGGGGCGACCGCATCTTCATCAATGCCAACACATACACGCACCCGGCTATTTTCTGAGATAGACAATAACAGATAGACCAGCTCAAACCGGCATTCACGCTCTGGATAATCAACAGCTGTTACATCGATTAATTGCCGGAACTGGACGTTTGTATCATCGCGCAGGAGTTTCAGCACAGCGATAAGGTTTTGCAGCGAGGTTTCAATTTTTATCTCATTTTGCAAATCTAGCTGAACGTTTGCGCGCTGGCCCATCAAGGCTGCCAGCTTTGATTTCATCGCAACATTTTTGTTTTGAGCTGGTGCGCTATCTTGTGTCTGTTTGGCGTCACTCATCTTGGCGGTTTCATCCCTTATTCAGCATGGATACTGTTAATATGTCTTTTTTGCTCCAGCATAATCGCCTGGCCAATCCCCCTTCGCGGGCATTGGCTGGCGGCTATCTATGCTCTTGCGATGGTGCTGGTTCTGCGAATTTTCTTTTGCAGCTGCAATAGGCCATAAATTAATGCTTCTGCGGTTGGCGGGCATCCCGGGACATAAACATCTACCGGCACGATACGGTCACAGCCGCGCACCACCGCATAAGAATAATGATAATAGCCGCCACCATTGGCACAAGAACCCATAGATAACACCCAGCGCGGCTCGGGCATCTGGTCATACACACGGCGCAAGGCAGGTGCCATTTTATTAGTCAGTGTCCCGGCAACAATCATCACATCTGACTGGCGCGGGCTTGGGCGGAACAGCATACCATATCTGTCCATATCATAGCGGCTGGCAGCAGAATGCATCATCTCTACCGCACAACAGGCCAGCCCAAAGGTCATTGGCCATAAAGAGCCAGAACGCGCCCAGTTAAATAATTTATCGGCCTTGGCGATAACAAAGCCGCGATTGGTAATCTCGTCTGTGACTGCGTGTAAAATGGCATCTTGATCCGGGCCTGGCGGGATAGGGGCATGGGCATTTATCTGGTCAGGTGTCAAAACCGTTTTTTTATCCACTATTCCCATTCCAGCGCCCCTTTCTTCCATTCATAGATAAAGCCAATGGTCAGCACGCCTAAAAAAACCATCATTGACCAGAAGCCGAACAACCCAATATCACTTAAAGCAACAGCCCAGGGGAATAAAAAGGCGATTTCAAGATCAAAAATAATAAACAGGATGGCGACTAAATAAAAACGCACATCAAAGGGTTTGCGAGAATCATCAAATGCATCAAAACCGCATTCATAGGCGGTAAGCTTTTCAATATCCGGTTTTTGCGATCCGACCACCAATGCGCCAACCACAAAGGCAATGGAAAGGCCGATGGCCAATGCCATAAATACTGCGATAGGCAGATATTCTGAAAGATACCCTTCCATTGAGATTCTCACCCCCGTCGTAATGGATAAAATCAATATGGTTTGATTAGTCCAACCGCACGGGAATTGCAAGGCTTTCAGGGGCAAATTTATCCATAGAGCAAAAAACAGGCAGATATCGCTGCCTCACAGCTTTCTGCCTGAATTTTGTGACAGGAATTTGCGCTGGAAATTCACCTGTTATTTTACCCATGTTGACGAGCGACGGCGGTCAATATCCCCGCTCATCATCTCAGAAAAAGCGGTTGCCAGACCATTATAAGCTGCCCGATTCTTTTTCAAAATCGTATCCAGCGGGATAACAATATCCCCGTCTTTACGCAAATAGGGGGCTTCATAATTACCATAGGCCTCTAGCAGCGTTTCAAGGGCTGCTAGAAGCTGTTTTTCCTGTTCAGCATTTTGCGCTGCGGTTGGCTCTGACATAAGTTTATTCTCCCTGACTATCCTTTTCATTTCGGCGGTTCGTTATATCCCGGCGATGAAAACAGGGTATCTTCAAGATTTATGCCAGAACACCCTGCTGTTAAGCGTTAACGGCCTTCATAAAGCGGTCTTTAATCACCACAGGATCCATTTCGATAACCGGCACCTTGATGTTCCCTGATTCGCATTTGCTGATGATAATGGTCATCTTATCGCTTGCCAGCGCAGTTTCGACCACTGATTTGGTATCTTGTGCCGAACATTCGATAACATTGTCACATCCGCAGGCGCGCGCAACCTCTGCCAGAGAGGTTTTCATCCCCGTATAGGTTGTCTGATCGCCGGTTGAGCCATAGCTGCCATTATCAATGATCAGCAAAATAAAATTGGGCGCTGGATTATTGGCAATTGTCGGCAATGTGCCAAAATTCATAAGCACAGAACCATCGCCATCTATAGCAATCACCTTTTTATTCTGAGCCAAAGCAAGCCCCAGCCCGATAGAAGATGCAAGCCCCATCGTTCCCAGCATATAAAAATTGCTGGGCTGGTCATCCAGCAGATGCATTTCCTGGCTTGGCAAGCCGATATTGGTCACCACAAGCTGATCAGAAATAAGCGGTATCAGCGTTTTTAAAACATCACTTCTAATCATGGCCTTCACGCCCCCTTCCAGAAAGTTGCATCCATCAGTAGTGCAACCGGTTTTCTTGCCATAAAGCAATGCGATAAAATAGCAGAGGTTTCGGCAGCATCTTCTGGCTGGTGGAAATGATAGGTCGGGATATTCAGCTGGTTTAACAGCGCCTTGGTATGCACCGCCATCTCTACCTGACAGGCCACAGGCTCGCCTACCTCGCCGCGATAGCTGATCAGCATTGGCAAGGGCATCCGGTAAAACTGGATAAGGGTGGCCAGCGCATTAATGGTCACGCCAATCGCGGTATTTTGCATAATGATAGCTGGCCTTGCCCCGCCCATATAGGCCCCGGCACATAGCCCCATACCTTCATCTTCACGGTTTGCAGGGACATGGCGGATATCCTCAGACTGTTCAATTTTCTCGATCACGCCGGCCAATTGTTTACACGGCACAGTGGTGACAAAATCGATGCTGTTTTCGCGCATGGCCTGCATGATCACATCATTCACAGACATAAGCTATCGCTCCTTAAAAAAATAATAAAACAGGCAGAAAATCTTTTTTATAAAAAAGACAGGGTTTTGAAAACCTTCGCCCGACATCATAAGCATTTGGCATAGACTGAAAAGCGAATTATAGTTTTTTTTTATTTTTGTCCCAAATTTATAAAAAACTTCTTTTTATATCGTTGAATGTTACAGGTAAAAATCTGGCCGAAAGCCAAAGAGAAAGTGATAAAGATATGCTCTCGTTAAAAAATAAAATCGTGGCCATAACCGGCATTGGCTCTCCTGATACCCCCAGGGGTAACGGCCGGGCGACAGCAGAGCTATGTGCGGCACAGGGCGGATATATCGAAGGGCTGGATATCCGCGAAGAAGAAGGCGCGCGCACCCGAAAGGCCATCATCGATGCGGGCGGCAATTGTCATCTTTCTATTGGTGATGTGACAAAAGAAGCCGATATAAATCGCTGGATAGAGGGGATTATAGACCGGCATGGCCGGCTGGATATCCTTATCAATAATGTTGGCCAGTCCGAGCGTATCCTGCCCGAAAGCGTGGATAATACAGTATGGCAGCAACAGCTGGATTTAAATCTGAACAGCGTGATGATGAGCTGTCGTGCCGCCCTGCCCCACATGATAAGAAAGGGCGCAGGGGCGATTGTGAATATCTCCTCCATCGCCGGTATCCGCTATCTGGGCAAGCCGCAAATCGCCTATAGCGCGGCCAAGGCAGCCTTGCAGCAATATACCAAAACCTCGGCTGTTATTCATGCCCGCAACAATATTCGGATGAATTGCGTCCTGCCCGGGCTGATGCATACGGCGATGGTCGAAAGAATGGCTGTCAAATATGCCGAGGGCGATTATGACGGCTTTGTGCAAAAACGCCATAATCAGGTACCAATGGGCAGGATGGGCGCAGCAGAGGATGTTGCCCATGCCGCCCTGTTTCTGGCATCGGATGAAGCGCGCTATATCACCGGCACAGAACTGGTCGTCGATGGCGGCATCACGGCCACTATCCCTGAATAACTTTTAAAAAAAATTACACCCGAATTCAAAAAAGGAAAAAGAAAATGGCATCCTATCATGTTTATGGCCGCGCCTTTGCCGGCTCTCTGATTGTGGAATTTATGCTGCGCGAGGCGGGGCTGGATTATACGATTTCCTTCCCCGATGATGCAGAACGGGCAAGCCCGGAATATCGGCTAAAAAACCCGACCGGCAAAATCCCTGTCCTGACCTGCCCGGATGGCGGACAGGTTTTTGAATCGCTGGCGATTGTGCAGTATCTCTCGCAATTTTGCCCGCATTTATTGCCTGCATCCGGCAGTGCAGCGGAAAAAACCTATCTATCTGTCCTGGCCATGCTGGGGGCAACCATGTATCCCGCCTATCACCGCCAGCATCACACCTATCAATATGGGCCAGAGGCAGCATGGCCGGAAATACAAAGCCTGGCACGGGCGGTAAATGACCAGCTTTATGATTATATTGAAGGGGTGCTGAACCCCTATATTTGCGGCGAGATGCTGACCCCGGCCGATTTATATCTTTATATGATTTCGCGCTGGAACCTGGACAAGGACGCGATGCGTGCCAGCCGCCCGAAACTGGCCAGCGCGCTGGATAGATTACACACCCACCCGTCGATTGCGGCCACCCTTGCCAGCCAGCCAAAGCGCAAGTGAGGGGGCAGAGGATAATTGCCGCCTGCGGCTATCCCGGCAAACCAAGATAGAGGACAGGTAATATCAGCGCGGAGAAAAGCGCATTAAGTGCCATGCCGATAGTTGCA
>CBFIAD010000012.1:0-34637 GCA_965660495.1 Puniceispirillaceae bacterium (SeqCode) | reverse complement strand
CGCGGTCATATTCGCCCTTTTTCGCATAGGCTAGCCCGCGATTATTATAGGCCGTTGCCAGATTGTTAGTGAATATTTCGGCATTAAACCCCTTAGGGGCATTGGCCAGATGGCCCTCAACCCGTTTCCCGGCCTCGATCGCTTCGTCCCAGTTTTCCGCTTCCGCTGCCTTGTTAAAATCATCGATGGCTTGTTCAAATTCTGATTTTTTCTCAGCCATTTATCCCCTCCTTTTTGTCTGTCTGGTTTAAGGGGATTTTGTCTTTTTCTTAACCTTAGCCTTTACGTTCCTGGCTTTTTTCGCTGACAGCTCAGATGCAGCAGATACAGCAGGGGCGACAGAGCCAGCTTCCATCGCCTGGCGGATAGCGGCCAGATGCCCTTCTATCTGGATCAGCCGCGCGACCAGCCCCACTGCCAGCAACAGCCCGAACAGGCCAGCCCCCCAACCATGATGATTCCAGCCGTGATATTCCCGGCTGTGATATTCCTGGCCGTTCTGCATCCTATCCTCTGGCATCTGGCCGTCTTGCATTCTATCCTCTGACATCCGAATCGAAACATCGCCGCCATCGCGCATGACAGAGATTTCAAAATGGCCGCCCATCTGCCCGCCTGTCAGCCCGGCCAGCGTCATAGCAAGGACAATGATGATCAAAGCCGTGCCCAGATAGGCATTTATCGGGGTCAGCATATTTGCCCAAAACCGGTTTAAACGGGTGCTTAAGGGGGGTTTTTTGCGGTGTCATTTTGGCTCTCCTTTTATCTGTCTTTTGGGCAGGTCTGCGGGAAATCCGCCCTGTCCCAAAGCGCCATGCTATCAAAACATTCTTAAAAAACCGTAAATGGCCAAAAGAGCGGGTAAAAAGCCCGCGTGACAGGGGCGGGCGGCTTTGCTACATCTTGGGGGGCAATAGGCAATTTTTATTAATTCTGGCTCTTTTTTCGCTAATGGCTGTTTCTGACTCGCAATTGAAATTCGTGCTTGGGCCAACCAATACCGGCAAGACCTTTTATGCGGTTGACCGGATGATGGGCTATAGCTCAGGCATGATCGGCTTTCCCTTGCGCCTGTTGGCACGCGAAAATTATGACAAGATGGTCGCCAGGCTGGGCGTATCGCAGGTTGCGCTCATAACAGGCGAGGAAAAAATCATTCCCCCCCATGCCCGCTATTTTTGCTGTACGGTTGAGGCCATGCCCCTTAGCCGTGATGTAGATTGTCTGGCGGTGGACGAGATTCAGCTCTGCGGCGATAAAGAGCGCGGCCATGTTTTTACAGATCGCCTGCTCCATGCGCGCGGGCGTCATGAAACGCTGTTTCTGGGCTCGGATACGATGCGGCCGATTTTGCAAAAACTCTATCCGTCGGGCGAGTTTATTTATCGCGAACGCCTCTCGCGCCTGTCCTATGCCGGGCATAAAAAAGCCAGCCGCTTGCCGCGCCGCTCTGCCTTGGTAGCGTTTTCGGCTGCAGAGGTATATCGGCTGGCCGAGCTGGTGCGCCGGCAACGGGGCGGCACGGCTGTGGTGATGGGCGCGCTCTCGCCGCGCACCCGTAATGCCCAGGTGGAACTGTTCCAAAATGGCGATGTGGATTTTCTGATTGCGACCGATGCTATCGGGATGGGGCTGAATATGGATATTGGCCATGTCGCGCTGGCCGATGATATTAAATTTGACGGCCGGTCAGTGCGCCACCTGACCCCTGCGGAGATTGCCCAGATTGCCGGGCGTGCCGGACGCCATACCGCCGATGGAACATTTGGCACAACCGAAGGCTGTACCGCCTTTGAGCAAGAGCTGATAGATGCGGTCGAGGGGCATCGCTTTGCCCCGGTGCGCGCCCTTTACTGGCGTAATCGGTCTTTGAATTTCAACACGCTGGACGGGTTGCTAAACTCGCTGGAAGCTGCCCCGCCCCATCCGATGATGATGAAAAAAACCGATGGCGAGGATCATTTGACCCTGGCCTCTATGGCAGAACAGGACACAATCCGCAAACTGGCAGACAGCCCCGGGCGGTTGCGCCTGTTATGGGATGTCGCGCAAATCCCCGATTTCCGGCAATCCATGACCGATAGCCATCTGGTGATGGTCAGCCGCATTTTTACCCAGCTGGCACGTGATGGACAGCTAAAAAAGGACTGGGTGGCCAGCCAGTTGCAACATCTGGACAGGCTGGACGGGGATATTGACACGCTGATGACCCGCATCGCCCATATCCGCACCTGGACCTATATCACCCATAAAACCGGCTGGACAGATGAGGGCGAAGGCTGGCCAGAGCTTGCCAGAGCGATAGAAGATAGGCTATCAGATGAATTACATAATCGGCTTACTCAAAGATTTGTTGATCGGCGGGCAGCCCATCTTTCCAGAAGGTTAAAGGAATCTGCAACATTGTTGGCATCAGTAAGGTTGGACGGTAGCGTCCTGGTAGAAGGAGAGGAAGTCGGCACGCTGCAAGGCTTTACCTTTATCCCAACATTGGCTGAAAGTGATGAAAAAGCGGTGATTTTATCGGCCGCCCGAAAAGGCCTGCCAGATGAGATTGAAAGGCGGGTCGGGGCACTGGTTATCTCTGCTGACCCGGCCTTCAAGCTGGATGGGCGCGGCCAGGTTCTCTGGCGCGAGGCAGCTATCGCCAGGCTGGTGAAGTCTGATACTCTGTATGCCCCGCGTGTCGAAGTGGGCGATAGTGATTTACTAAACCATGATCAGAAAGCCCGCATTCAGGACAGGCTGAACCAGTTTATTGCCGATCATGTGGCCGCGCTGTTACAGCCAATTATCCGCCTGACAAAACCGGATGACCTATTTGCCGAAGAGGCCGCACAAAAAACCCCGCAAACAGAGGCGGGGAGCGAAAATGCCAGCGCCTCTGATGCGCCATCAGAGACAGAAAAAGCCGATACGCCTGTTTCTGACTTGCCTGTTCCTGGTCGGCCTGTTTCAGCCCCAACCCTGTCCGGGGCGGCAAAGGGCGTATTATATCAGCTCTATGAAGGGCTTGGTACTGTGCCGCGCCGCTTGCTGGCCGACCAGATAAAAGAGCTGAGCGAGGCTGACAAGCCGCTATTGGCGCGTGCCGGTATTCGTATGGGTATTGAAAATCTGTTCCTGCCTGCCATGCTGAAACCTGCCCCTATCGCCTTGAGGGTATTGTTATATAGCCTGTATCACCAGAGTTTCCCTGTCTGCGGGCCACCGCCTGAGGGGCGCGTTTCCTTTGGCCTGGCCGAGGGGCAGGGCGAGATGCCGGAAGATGACTATTGGCTGGCGGCAGGCTATTGCCGATTAGGTTCGCGTATCATGCGTGTGGATATGGTGGAACGTGTGGCGGCGCTGGTGCGTGCGGCTGCCCGTGAAGGCCAGTTCGAGATAAGCGATGATATGCTGTCTCTGGCCGGGGTCGGGCGCGAGGAAATGGCGCTTATTCTAGCCGATTTGGGATGCAAGCAAGTCTCCGAGCGGCCTTCTGAAGATACCGAAAAACCGGCCATCGCTATTTTTGAACGCCAGAAACGCAAAAATCCGAAACGACAGCAAAATAACGCGCCTTCGGGCAAAAAACCAAATGCAAAACCCCACAAGCCGCGCCGCAATGATGCTGGCAGGGGTGGATATTCCAGGCGGCCATCTGGCACGCAGCGCCAGAATAACGAGCGCGCGCCTGATCCCAATTCCCCTTTTTCGGTATTGGCTGCCTTGAAAAAAGGCTAGGGGCTGGCAAGGGCTGTGGGCAAAAAATGAATATGCCGTCTTCTGATAGCGGTCTGCGTCTGGATAAATGGTTGTGGTATGCCCGTTTTTTTAAAACCAGAAGCGCGGCAACCAAACTTATCTCTGGTAAAAAATTACGCCTGAATGGCGAGGTCATGTCCAAGCCGCATCGCCAGGCACAAATCGGCCACACATTGACTTTTCCGCAAGCAAACCAAATTAGGGTGATACAGATAGACGCCCTTGGTTCGCGCCGGGGGCCTGCCAGCGAGGCTGCAGAATTATATACAGATTTGGCTCCGCCAGAGGCAAGGAAAACAGACGGAAAAGACCTTGATAATACTGTCTTTGAGACCCGAAATCCCGGGGCTGGCCGGCCAACAAAAAAAGACCGGCGCGATACGCAAAGGCTGAAAGATACGCTTGAATAGGGATGCAAGGCCTACCCCCCCTTATACCGAAAAGAACAAACAGAAATCAGGATAATTTGAACAATGTTTAAAACCGTTGCCCAATGGCTGAAAAGCGATAACACGCAAAAACTGGAAGCCGATAATACTGACGAGCTGGCCGGGCTGGTTACCGCCCTGATGGTTGAGGCCGCCCTGGCCGATGGCACGGTTGGGGCAGATGAGGCGGCGCTGACAGCAAATGTCATCGCCCAGCAATTTGATCTTGGCGCAGAAAAAGCCCATCAGATGACCAATGAAGCTATCGAGCAAGGCAAGGACCGAGTGGAATTGCATAGCCTGCTGCGCCGTTTGCGCGAGCAGTCCGATTATGAAGAAAGGCTGGGGGTGCTGGAGATGGTCTGGATGGTGGTGCTGGCAGATGGCCGGCTGGATCATATAGAAGCCCAGCTGATGCGGCGTCTGGCAGGCTTGTTATTTGTCTCGGATGTGGATTCTGGATTGGCCGCACAGAGAGCTAAATCCAATCTGGGTCTTGCCTGATAAGATGAATTACAGTATCAGGCTAGTCGTCTATCTCTTTTCAGTTTTTTGAGCCTTTCAATGACTTATATCGTTAATGATAAATGTATCATGTGCAAATATACCGATTGCGTGGAAGTATGCCCGGTGGATTGCTTTTATGAAGGGGAAAATATGCTGGTCATTCATCCCGATGAATGTATCGATTGCGGCGTATGCGAGCCTGAATGCCCGCCCGAGGCCATCTTGCCTGATACAGAGCCAGGGGCGGATGCCTGGCTGGATCTGAACAAGCGTCTATCCGAGGTCTGGCCGAATATTACCCAGCGCCGGGATCCGCTTGCCAATGCCGATGCTCTGCGCGATGAAAAAAATAAATTTGAAAACTACTTTACCGAAACGCCGGGTGAGGGAAACTAGCACGCCATTTTTTGGGTAATTTGTTAGTTTCCGGTTTTTATGCTATACTCATTTGGGAGATATATTCTGCGTTGCAAGTGCGCGCACTTAATCACTTAAAAGCATATATCGATTCGAAAATGCGTTCAAAAATCGGAACAAGCCTGATGGTATAATCATCAGCCTTGTAGAGAGAATATGGCAAAAAAACAAACCTTTACCTATCAAGATGGCGATTTCGTTGTCTATCCTACCCATGGTGTGGGCAAAATTCACGGCATAGAAAAACAGCAAATCGCAGGCACAGAGGTCACCCTTCTGGTGATTCGCTTTGAGCAGGACAGAATGACCTTGCGCGTGCCGCTGGAAAAGGCCATGACCCTTGGCTTGCGCACCTTGTCTTCGCGCAAACATATGGATGATGCGATTACCACGCTGAAATCCAAGGCAAAGGTAAAGAGGGCCATGTGGTCGCGCCGCGCTCAGGAATATGAAGCCAAGATTAAATCGGGCGATCCGGTAAATATTGCCGAGGTTGTGCGCGATTTGCGTAAACGCGATCCCAATACCGAGCAATCCTATTCCGAGCGTCAAATGTATCAGGCCGCACTGGAACGTCTGGCACGTGAATTTGCCGCTATTGAAGATATCGATCAGGATACCGCTGCTGTTCGGCTGGAAGATTTAATGGATGCTGCCTA
Organism: Puniceispirillaceae bacterium (SeqCode); assembly: GCA_965660495.1. GTDB lineage: Bacteria > Pseudomonadota > Alphaproteobacteria > Puniceispirillales > Puniceispirillaceae > JADHLI01. The sequence continues at coordinate 28,879 of CBFIAD010000012.1, read as the reverse complement.
GCTGCAGTTTTGCGGTACAGCTGTTTATCCCGTTCTTTTGTTCTGTTTTTTAATCGTCATTCCACCATTTGAAATGACTGCCCATTTTGTGGTGCGCTTTGATCTGGGCGCTCCCCCTGGCCGTATAGAAGATACGGAGAAGGTATAATGGCGCAGCTCAATCAGACAGACACAAAGAACGCAGATAACCAGTTCATCCGCAAGGTAATGAAAAAACCTTTGCTGGAGCGCGATTACGAGCTGGAACTGGCGACGCGCTGGCGCGAGAATGATGATCACCGCGCGATGCATGAGCTGGTGCTGGCCTATGGCCGGCTGGTGGTCAGCGCGGCTTCCAAATATCGCCATTATGGCCTGTCGCTTGGCGATTTGATCCAGGAAGGGAATATCGGCCTGATGCAGGCCGCACGCCGTTTTGAGCCAGAGCGCGGTTTTCGTTTTTCTACTTATGCGGCATGGTGGATACGCGCCTCTATTCAGGATCATATTCTTCGCAACTGGTCGATTGTTCGCACCGGTACAACCGCTGCCCATAAATCCCTGTTTTTCAGGCTAAAGCGTTTGCGTGCCCGCATTGGCGAGGCAGATGGCGGCCCCTTATCAGATGAAGGCCGGCAGAAAATTGCAGAAACCATCGGGGTGAATGTCAATGATGTAGTGTTGATGGAACAGCGCCTGTCAGGGCCTGATTCCTCGTTAAATGTGCCGCTCTCTTCTGAAAGTGACAGCGAGGCTCAGAATTTTCTGGCCGATACACGCCCTGATCCTGAAGAGGTAGTGGCCTCCATGCATGATGCCAAAATCCTGTCCGAGCGGCTGAATGAGGCATTGAATGAGCTGACCCCGCGCGAAAGGCTTATCATTTTTCGCCGCCGTCTGAATGATGAGGGGGCAACGCTGGAACAATTGGGCGGTGCGCTGGGGGTAAGCAAGGAGCGGGTGCGACAGCTAGAGCATCGCGCGTTGAAAAAGCTTCGGGTAAGTTTGGAAGCCCAAACCGATATGCCGCTGGATTTATTGCCGCAATTATCATAAATTAATTTCAGACGGCTTTGAATAGCTTTGCAAAAGCACGGCCTGTTAAAAGGTGAGGCGAGGTCTGATTACGTGCATGCCCTAGATGCGGAAACAACGCTATATGCGCCGGTAACCCCCTTTAATACCGGCTTTTTAAAGCGTGGGGAGCATTCTATCTATTATGAGGAATGCGGAAACCCCGATGGCATGGCTGTGTTTTTTGTACATGGCGGGCCGGGAGCGGGATGCGCGCCGACCCATCGCCGCTTGTTTGATCCTGAAAAATATCGTGTTGTGCTGTTTGATCAGCGTGGCTGCGGCCGTTCCGAGCCCTATGGCAGCCTGAAACAAAATACTACACATGACCTGGTCGAAGATATGGAAGGCCTGCGCATAAAGCTGGGCATTGATAAATTTATTCTGTTTGGCGGCTCGTGGGGGTCAACGCTGGCACTGGCCTATGGCGTTGCCTATCCCGATAATGTTCTGGGCTTTGTTTTGCGGGGAATCTTTCTGGGCAGCCATGAGGAGATTAACTGGTTTTTATATGATATGGGACGGTTTTTCCCCGAAGCCTATGAACGGTTTGTCAGCCATATCAGCCCGGCAGAGAGAAGCGATATCCTGTCTGCCTATTATCGGCGTTTGACCAGCCCCAGCCGGTCTATTGCGATGTCAGCGGCCAGTCACTGGGCAGCTTATGAAAATTCCTGTGCCACCTTGCGTGCCGTGCTACGTGATGGTGGCAGTTCTGCCTATACATTGGCGCTATTAGAGGCGCATTACTTCCTCTCAGACTGTTTTATGCCTGAAGAATATCTTTTGGGGAATGTTCACGCGATCCGTCATTTGCCTGCCTATATTGTGCAAGGGCGATATGATATTATCTGCCCGCCCTTTTCAGCAAAAAAACTGGCCGATATCTGGGGGGATAAGGCAAAATTGAAATTGATGGATAATGCCGGCCATTCTGCTTTTGAAAGCAGTATAGTTCCGCATCTATTGCGCGGACTGGATGCAATTTCCAAACAGGCCGAATAGCCCCTAAACCCTATCCAAAAGGATAGGTTCCTATCCATATTAGTTAAAACTTAAAAACTATTGTACAAAAACATCCTATACGTTATGCAACCTTTAGTGTTATCTTTTGCGCGAGCGATCATAAGGAAAGACAATGGCTGAAAATAATGACAAGAATTTCAGGGTCACCAACAATAACGCGGTTGATATGCATGTTGGCAAGCGGGTGCGTTTGCGCCGGACATTGCTGGGTATGTCGCAGGAACAGCTAGGGGCTTCTTTGAATATCACTTTTCAGCAGGTGCAGAAATATGAACGCGGGGCAAACCGTATCAGCGCATCACGCCTTTGGGATATTGCCCAGATTATCGATGTACCAATAAGCTATTTTTTCGATGATATGACCGATGATGTGATGCAATCCTCGCCGCGCCGTATCAGCCGCGGGGCAGAACATACGCTGGATGATGATTCAATTCGTGACCCGATGGCACGGCGCGAAACACTGGAACTGGTTCGCACCTATTATTCTATTGAAAAACCGAAAGTGCGTAAAAGAATTGCCGAAATGGTCAAGGCAATCGCGGTGACCATTAACGAAAAGCGCTAATTTTTGCCGCGGTAAACAACAGCACGGAGCTTTTTTTGGTCATGGAAGAAGAGAACAAGACAAAAGGCACATCGCCTGAGGCAGGGCTGGAAACGCTAAGTTTTGAAGAGGCATTGAGCCAACTGGAAGCGATTGTTGATCAGCTCGAGCGGGGCGATGTTTCTCTGGATAAGGCAATAGATGCCTATAGCCGCGGGATGGCATTAAAAACCCATTGTCAGGCACGTCTGGAAGAAGCCCGGCTAAAGGTAGAGCAAATAAAGCTGCCAGAAGAAGGTGGGGCTGTGCGTACCATCCCATTTGACCCTGCTAGCTGATGGCTGGCACGCCCCTTATTTTACAACAGGATGCCGAGCAGACTTCTGTCTGGCTGGAGGATTATTTTAGCCGCCTGGATAGCGCCGAAGCGCCGCAATTGCTTGCCGCTATGCGCTATTCTGCGATGAATGGTGGCAAGCGGGTGCGAGCAAGTCTGGTATTATCTGCTGCCAGGCTGGCCAGCGATAATACAGGCGCGCCTTTGCCTGCCCATCTGGCGGTCGCCGGCGCGGTAGAAATGCTTCATGCCTACTCGCTTATCCATGATGATTTACCGGCTATGGATGATGCCGATTTGCGCCGGGGGGTGGCAGCTTGTCACAAGGCATTTGATGAAGCGACCGCTATTTTAGCCGGTGATGCCCTGCAAACAGAGGCTTTTTCTATCCTGTCCCGCCCGGGATTAATGACAGATGCAGAACAGCAATTACGCCTGATAGCGATATTGGCAGCTGCGTCCGGACAAGCCGGTATGGCCGGCGGGCAAATGCTGGATCTGCTGGCAGAAACCGGCGCACCCGATTTAACCGAAACCCAGAAAATGCAGGAACTGAAAACAGGGGCGCTTATTCAGGCTGCGGCAATGATGGGCGCGATTGCCGGTGGCGGGGATGAAAAACTGGTAAAGGCGGTGGAGAGATTTTCCAGCCATTTAGGGCTGGCTTTTCAGATTGCCGATGATTTGCTGGATTATCAGGCAGATGCGGAACAGATCGGCAAGCCGACAGGCCGCGATGCTGTGCAGGGAAAAGCCAGTTTTGTTGAATTTCTGGGGCTGGCAGAAGCGCGTGCCAAAGCCGATAGCCTGATAGACGAGGCCTGTGCCAGTCTAGATGATTACGGGGCCGAAGCCGATGGTTTACGCGGACTGGCAGATTTTGTTATAAACCGAAATCATTAATACGCTCGTATAGAGATTAGGCAACATTATCTTCTGGTAATGTTATCAGCTGCACCGTAGGCTAAGACGGTTTTTTAAGGAGCATGGATAGGAGAGGGAAGTGACGGGGCCGCAAACACCACTTCTGGATAAAATTACCTCTGTTGAAGCCTTGCGTGGCTTAAGCGAAGCCCAATTGCCGCAATTGGCAGATGAAGTGCGCCGCGAAATGATCCGTGCGGTATCCCAGACAGGCGGGCATTTGGGTGCCGGGCTTGGCGTGGTAGAGCTGACGGTTGCCTTGCATTATGTCTTTGATACGCCTGGCGATCGCCTTATTTGGGATGTCGGGCATCAGGCCTATCCACATAAAATTTTAACCGGCCGGCGCGCGCAAATGGCTAGCCTGCGCCAGGAAGGCGGCCTATCAGGCTTTACCAAGCGATCTGAATCCGAATTTGACCCCTTTGGTGCGGGACATTCCTCCACTTCTGTTTCTGCTGCACTTGGAATGGCAACAGCCAGAGATTTCAAGGGCGGCCATAACAAGGTGATTGCGGTGATTGGCGATGGGGCGATGAGCGCCGGCATGGCCTTTGAAGGGCTGAATAATGCCGGTGCATCAGAAAGCGATGTCATCGTTATCCTCAATGATAATGATATGTCGATTGCCCCGCCTGTGGGGGCGATGTCGGCCTATTTATCCGAGCTGATATCCTCGCAACCCTTTCATTCCATTCGCGGATTGGTCAAGGAAGTGGCCAGCCGTTTTCCAGCCGAAATTGAGCGCACAGCAAAACGGGCAAAAAATCTGGCACGCGAGCTGGTAAGTGGCCATAGCCTGTTTAACGAGCTGGGCTTTTTCCATATCGGGCCGATTGACGGGCATGATCTCAACCACCTGTTGCCGATATTACGCAATTTAAAAGATGGACAGATAGGCGGGCCTGTCCTGGTTCATGTGGTGACCGAAAAAGGGCATGGCCATCCTTTTTCTAGCCCGTCTGCGGAAAAATATCATGCTGTACCGAAATTTGATGTCATTACAGGCGAGCATTCAAAATCTGCCAGCAACAAGCCAAGCTATACTTCTGTCTTTGCCGATACCCTGACAGACCTGGCCAAACAGGATCGTAATATTGTGGCCATTACCGCAGCGATGCCGTCTGGTACGGGGCTAAATAAAATGGCGAAATCCTGTCCCTCGCAAGTGTTTGATGTGGGCATTGCCGAGCAACACGCCGTTACCTTTGCTGCCGGAATGGCAAGCGAGGGGATGAAACCTTTTGTAGCGATTTATTCCACCTTCTTGCAACGTGGCTATGACCAGCTTGTCCATGACGTGGCGATACAAAATTTGCCTGTCCGATTTGCCATTGATAGAGCCGGGGTGGTGGGTGCAGACGGGGCAACCCATGCAGGCGTATATGATCTGGCCTATTTATCCTGTCTGCCAAATATGATGATTATGTGTCCAGCCGATGAGGCTGAATTAAAGAATATGACATTTACCGTTGCCCATTATGATGATGGGCCATCAGCTTTGCGCTATCCGCGCGGTACCGGTACAGGGGCTAATCTGGAGATTGCGCCGCAGATGCTGGAAATCGGCAAGGCGCGCACACTTCGTCAGGGAAAGGATATCGCTATCCTCTCACTTGGTACAATGCTGCAAAATTGCGAGGCTGTTGCTGATAAGCTGGAGGCAGAAGGGGTGAGCACCAGCCTGGTGGATGCCCGTTTTGCCAAGCCCTTTGATAGGGACTGTATCAAAACCCTTGCCCAAAACCATTCCGCTATGCTGATTGTCGAGGAAAGCAGCCCTGGCGGATTTTCTGCCCATATTTTGCAATATCTGGCAGCAGAGGGATGTCTGGATAGCGGACTGAAAATTCGCTGTGCCAGCTTGCCGGACAGCTATCTGGATCATGCTGAACGCGATCGCCAGTTGGAAGTATCAGGACTGGATGTAACATCGCTTACCCATCTGGCTCTAGGGCTGGTACAGCTAAAAAGACAGGCAGGGGACGCAGCCAGCTAGGCAAGCTCTTTTAAAAAACAGGCCGAATGATAGTAAAAGTTGAGTGGGCCGGAAGTTAGGTGATGACAGGGGTAAAAAAGGGGCGTGCCGATCTGGTACTGCTACAGCGTGGGCTGGTACCAAGCCGGGAGAAAGCTCGTGCACTTATCCGTGAAAAGGCGGTGATGCTGGATGGGCTGGCTGTGACCAAACCTTCTCAAACTGTTCCCTTTTCCGGGCATTTCGAAATAGATGATGCCCATCTTCGCTGGGTCAGCCGAGGCGGTTTAAAGCTGGAAGCAGCGATGGACAGCTTTGATCTTGCCCCGCTGGACGGGGCAATCTGTATTGATGTTGGCGCCAGTACAGGCGGTTTTAGCGATGTATTGCTTCGCTATGGGGCGGGGCATATATATGCGGTCGATGTCGGGCATGGTCAGCTGGCCGATAGTCTGGTAGCCGATAAACGGGTAACAAATCTGGAAAAAACCCATGCCCGCGACATAGATGACCGGCTGATCCCCCAGCCTGTTGATTTGATTGTCTGTGATCTTTCCTTTATTTCGGTCACAAAGGCCTTGTCCCCCGCACTGGCACTGGCACGTTCCGGCGGCAAGCTGGTTACATTGATAAAACCGCAATTTGAAGCAGGGCGCGCTGCCCTGGGTAAGGGCGGTGTGGTACGCGCTGAAAAAGACAGACAAGCCGCCATTGACCTGGTCAAAGCCTTTATTTGCGATGAATGTGGCTGGCAGGAAATAGGGCTAATTCTGTCCCCAGTCACCGGGGCAGACGGGAATATTGAATATCTATTTTGCGCGGAAAAACCCTAGACCCCGACAGATTAACGCGGTAACAGCCCTGTTTGTGCGTGATGGCGCATGAGCTGATCCAAGAGAACAATAGCCAGCATGGCTTGTGCAACCGGAACACCCCTGATGCCAACACAAGGATCATGGCGCCCCTTGGTGATAACTTCTGTTTCCTGTCCGTTACGGTCGATGGATTTGCGCGGCGTCAGGATAGAGGAGGTGGGCTTAATCGCAACCCTTACCACAATATCCTGGCCAGTTGAAATGCCGCCCAATACCCCGCCATTATGGTTAGACAGAAAAACTGGCTTGCCATCCTTGCCCATCCGCATCTCGTCCCCTGCCAGATGGCCGGGCAGTGCCGATAGTCCAAAGCCAGAGCCAATCTCCACCCCTTTTGCCGCATTAATGCTCATCATCGCCGAGGCAATTTCTGCATCCAGCTTGCCGTAAAGGGGTTGACCCAGACCGGCAGGAATACCGGTTGCAACAATTTCCAGAACCGCCCCTGCTGATGAGCCGCTTTTTCGCACCTCATCCAGATAGCCTTCCCAATTTTTTGCTGCCACACTGTCGCCGCAGAAAAAGGGGTTTTGGTCAATTTGCCCGATATCAAAATTTTCTCTATCAATCTCATGCGGGCCAATTTGTACCACCGAACCAAATAGCTGATAGCTATCGCCCAAAATCTTTTTCAGGGCAATATCGGCGATTGCCCCTGCTGCTACCCTTACCGCTGTCTCTCTGGCAGAAGATCGGCCACCGCCACGATAGTCACGATGCCCGTATTTTGCATCATAGGTATAATCGGCATGACCCGGGCGATATTGTTTGGCGATATCCCCATAATCCCTGGAACGCTGATCGGTGTTTTGAATGACAAGCGATATGGGCGTGCCGGTTGTTCGTCCCTCAAATACGCCGGACAGAATTTCCACTGCATCGGCTTCTTGTCGCTGGGTTACAAACCGGCTTTGGCCAGGTCTGCGCCTGTCCAAATAGGGTTGAATATCTGCCTCGCTCAGAAACAGGCCGGGCGGCACACCATCGACGATACAGCCAATAGCCTTGCCATGGCTTTCCCCAAAGCTGGTAAAGGAAAATAATGTACCAAAACTGTTATCACCCATTTTATCAGACTACAGAAATATCCGGCGCATCTACCGCCTTCATGCCAACCACATGATAGCCGCAATCTACATGATGGGTCTCGCCAGATACACCAGAGGAAAGATCGGACAACAGATATAAACCGGAGCCTCCAACATCCTCCAGCGTCACATTGCGCTTAAGTGGCGAGTTATATTCATTCCATTTCAAAATATATCTGAAATCGCCAATACCCGATGCGGCCAGTGTTTTCATCGGCCCTGCAGAAAGGCCGTTAACACGGATATTTCTGCCACCCAAATCGACCGCCAGATAGCGCACAGAGGCTTCCAGCGCAGCCTTGGCAACGCCCATCACATTATAATGGGGCATGACCCGCTCTGCCCCGTAATAGGTCAGGGTCAGTAATGACCCGCCATCAGGCATCATCGCGGCCGCCCGGCGGGCAATGCTGGTAAAGGAATAAACAGAAATATCCATTGTGCGGGTAAAATTATCGCGGCTGGTATCGACATATTCGCCCTTTAATTCTTCTTTATCGGAATAGGCGATGGCATGCAGGACAAAATCCAGCTTGCCCCATTTTTCCTTTAGCGCATCAAAAACGCTGTCGATTGAGGCTTCGTCGGTTACATCGCATGGCATGACCATATTGCTGCCAACAGAAGCAGCAAGCGGTTCGACCCGCTTTTTCAGCGCATCGCCCTGATAGGTAAAGGCCAGCTCTGCGCCGGCCGCAGCGGCTTGTGCTGCAATGCCCCAGGCGATGGATCTGTCATTGGCAACGCCCATAATCAGGCCGCGTTTTCCGTTCATAATCGCTGATGATTGAGACATATAACCCTCTTTAAACTGTAGATATCTCGTTTTGGTGGTGTCTGCTGGTCTGCCATCCTGTTTTTTATCGACAATGCCGACAGATATCCCAGCCAAAAGCTATGACTTAGATGTAGCAAATTCAGCGCGATAAATCCAGCCAGATAGAATAGCTCGGACAGAAACAAAATAGCTGTTACAGATAGCCTGTTATATCTCGGCCATAAAGCGCAATTTAGAGGAAAATTTCTGATATCTGTCTAGTTCAGAGAATAGTTGACCTGTTTTCTGATCTCGACCCTGTCCCCAACCGAAGCCGGGCTTCGATCTTCAATGGTCAGAATGCGGCCATCTGCTTCAATTTGCAGGCGGTATCCAATGGTTTTTGTGATTTCCTCTTCCAGCAGGATACGCTTGGTTTGACAGACCTCTTGCTGGCGATAGCCGACAATATTGCCTTGCTGGGTGCTGTTTTTAGCGTGTTGACGCCCCAGCAATGCCCCGGCAACCGCACCGGCTGCCCCGCCGCCGTCTGCACTGGATAATTTATTGCCTACCGCAGAGCCGATTAGCCCGCCAATGATCATAGAGCCTATTTCATCACCCTGTTGACCCTCGCCATATACCGGGACTTCTTCAATGGCGCAAACGCGCTCATCTTTCGGGGTTTTGCGGATATAGGATTGGGTAAGGATGTCTACTTTGGTCACTGTTCCCACAACGCTTTCTATACGGGTTTCTGCCAGGCTGGCAGAGGCTGGTATAATCAGCCCCCCTATAACAATCAGTGACATAAAAGAAAATTTTTTCATGGCTCTAGAATATCCTGTAAAAAATAAGGTTGTTGTGCACCAGTTTCAGTCTGTTAAGTTTAAAAATACGCACAGATAATGGCAAATTTTAGGCATGGTTTTATCGGCTATTTTTTGCCCGGTTAAACAGGCTCTATCTGTGAGTTCAGGCATCAAACAGATAGGCCAAATTGTCCTTCGGGCGATGCTTGTTTTTCTGCTGTTCAGACCTAATATAAGGGGTGGAGGCTGTTCTGCCGCGCCGTGCGGGAAAATCATAAATATTTTATGGAGGCATCTTTTATGGGTGTATTGGACGCAGATAATCTGGATATCGATCCTTACCAATTATTTGATAGCTGGTTTGCCGAAGCCAAAAAGAGCGAAATTAACGATGCGGATGCGATGGCGATTGCCTCAGTAAATAGCGATGGTATGCCATCTGTTCGGATGGTGCTGCTAAAGGAAGTTACTTCTGAAGGGTTTGTTTTTTATACAAATTATACCAGCCGTAAAGCCTCTGAGCTGTTGGCAACCGGCAAGGCAGCCTTTGTGATGCATTGGAAATCCTTGCGCCGGCAAGTGCGGGTTAGCGGCAAGGTGGAACAGGTGCCGGCCGAACAGTCAGATGCCTATTTTGCCAGCCGCCCGCGCGGTAGCCAAATCGGGGCATGGGCATCGGAACAATCCAAAGCACTGGATAGTCGAAAGACGCTGGAACAGGCGGTGGCAGATGCTGAAACCCGCTATCCGCAGGATATCCCGAGACCACCGCATTGGGGCGGTTTTTTAATTCGCCCGGACGAGATTGAATTTTGGGCAGATGGCGAATATCGGCTACATGACCGTTTCCGCTATACCAGAAATGCAGCAGGTATCTGGCAAGCTAGTCGCCTTTATCCCTGATTAATTATAGCTGCTATATCCGGCCTTGCCTGTCTTTTTAGCCCCTATATGCCCGAATCTGTCAAAACAGGGTCGCTTTGACGCATATTTTTGCTAGCGCTTGTGTCAGGCTAATAACCGACAATTTTTTTTTCATGCAATTTCAATAGCAAATAATGCGAAGGGCAGTGAGATGAAAAGCCATGCTAGAGTTGTTATTATTGGCGGCGGTGCGGTTGGGGTCAGCACCCTTTATCATCTGGCAAAAAAAGGCTGGTCAGATGTTGTGCTGATTGAACGCAAGGAGCTGACCAGCGGCTCTACCTGGCACGCGGCCGGTCTTTTGCCCTTGTTTAATATGTCCTATTCGGTTGGGCAGATTCATAAATATTCGGTCAAGCTGTATCGCAGTCTGCAAGAGGAAACAGGGCTTAATCCCGGGCTCTCGCAAGTATCCAATATTCGTCTGGCGACCCATCAGGACAGGATGGATGAATATATGCAATATGCCGGTGTGGCTGAAACTATCGGGGTAAATGTAGAAAAACTAACCCCCGATGAGGTGATCGATATTTGGCCTTTGGCGGTCAAGGACGGGCTTGTCGGAGCTATTCGCCACCCCGATGATGGTTATATCCAGCCAGCAGATTTAACACAAAGTCTGGCCAAGGGGGCACGCGACAGGGGCGCTGAAATTTATCGTAACACAGTTGTAACAGCTATTTCGCGCACCACTTCCGGGGAATGGCTGGTCACCACCAATAAGGGCGAGATTAGGTGCGAGCATGTGGTCTCTGCCACAGGGAATTTTGCCCGCCGCACAGGGGCAATGGTGGGTCTGGATATTCCGGTTATTCCGGTCGAACATCAATATATCGTAACCGAACCGCATCCCGCTATTCGCGAGCGTCAGGCCAAAGGCTTGCCGGAAATGGGCGTTTTGCGTGAAAGTGACGGCTCGTGGTATATGCGCGAGGAAAATGGCGGCCTGATTTTGGGGCCATATGAAAAAGGCGCGCCGGTCTGCTATTTTGATGGCCCGGATGATGATAGCGAATATGAACTGTTTCAGGAAGATCTGGAACGGCTGATGCCGCATATTGAATCAGCGATTGCCCGTGTACCGGCCTTTGGCGAAGTTGGCGTGAAAAAAGTCTATAACGGGGCGATTGCCTATACCCCGGATGGCAGCCCGATTGTTGGCCCTGCATGGGACTTGCCGAATTTCTGGCTGAATGAAGGGCATAGTTTTGGCATCACAGCTGCAGGCGGGGCAGGCTGGCAATTGGCAGAATGGATTGTCGAGGGCGAGCCCACCATTGATATGAACGGGGTCGATCCGCGCCGCTTTGGTGATTATGCCACCAAGAGTTTTCTGAAAGAAAAAAATGAAGAAGCCTATGCCAATGTCTTTACTGTCCATTATCCGGACGAGGAAAGAGAGGCAGCACGCCCGTTGCGTACCACGCCCTGTTATGACCGGCTAAAGGCAATGGGCGCGGTCTTTGGCCAGAAATTTGGCTGGGAGCGGGCAAACTGGTTTGCCCCGGAAGGTGTGGCAGCTGAGGATCATTGGTCATTCCGCCGGTCAAACTGGTTTGAATATGTTGGGGCAGAGGTCGCCAATGTGACCACAAATTGCGGGTTGCTGGATATGTCTGCCTTTGCCAAATGCCGTATCGAAGGGCCAGGAGCAGAAGCCTTTTTGGAAAATCTGATTGCCAATAAATTGCCGAAAAAGGTCGGGCGGGTGATATTGGCTCATGCGCTGGCACCGCGCGGCGGGGTGCATTCCGAATTTACCATCATGCGCGAGGCAGAGGACAGCTTTTACATCGTATCGGCAGGCGCTGCCCAGCGTCTGGATCATGACTGGCTGAAAAAACATATGCCGGATGACCGTTCTGTTAGCTATACCAACCTGACCAATTCAATGGGGGTATTGGTACTGGCAGGACCAAAATCACGCGACCTGTTGCAAAAGCTGACATTGAGCGATCTGTCAAATGCGGCTTTCCCATGGCTGTCTGGCCAGCAAATTGATGTCCATCTCGCGCCTTCATTGGCAATGCGGGTGAATTTTGTGGGCGAGCTGGGCTGGGAGCTGCATCACCCTATCGAATATCAAAATCATATTTTTGATGCCCTGTTTGCGGCTGGGGCAGAATTTGGCCTGAAGCCATTTGGTATTCGCGCGATGGATGCGATGCGTCTGGAAAAATCCTATCGCATGGTCGGCACGGAGATGAGCATTGAATATGCCGCCTTTGAATCCGGTTTGCATCGTTTTGTTCAAATGCAAAAAGAATCCTTTATCGGGCGCGACGGGCTGGCCGCCTGGCAGGAAAAAGGCTTTACTAACAGCTTTGTCACGCTGGAGGTAAAAGGCACAGAAGATGCCGATGCCCTTGGCGGCAATCCGCTTTATAAGGATGGCAAGCTGGTCGGCCGCGCCACCTCGGGCGGCTATGGCTTCCGGGTAAAAAAATCTCTGGCACTGGCAATGGTATCGCCTGAACTGACAGAAGCCGGAACGGTTCTGGAAATCGATATTTTGGGACGTCGTTTTGACGCGGTGGTCATAGAGGAAAGCCCGTTTGATCCGGCAAATGAAAAATTGCGGGCATAATAGAAATCACCCTGCTTCCTGGCTAGGCACAACTGGATAAATAGGACATAAAAAGATGGATGATATTACCTCTCAAAAACGGGCACGCCGGGGTGGTGGCAGAGATGCACGGCGCAGTGCCAGGCAAAGTAGTTCAGCATCTTCTGCGCCCTATCTGGTGCGTAAAATTCCGCCTGTGGATATGCTGAGTGATGAAGCGTGCGAGATAATCGAGCATAATGCAGAAACCGTTCTGGAAGAAATCGGGATCGAGTTTCGTGATGACCCCGAAGCGCTGGCTATCCTGAAAGATAAGGGATGTGATGTGGATGGCGAGCGGGTGCATTTTCCGCGCGGCCTGGCAAGAGAGCTATGTAAAACAGCCCCGTCCGAATTTACCCAGCACGCCCGAAATCCGGAAAGATCGGTGGTAATCGGTGGCAATAATACGGTCTTTGCCCCTGTCTATGGCCCGCCATTTGTGCGTGATCTGGAAGGCGAGCGCCGCTATGCCAAAATTGAGGATTTTAACAATTTTGTAAAACTGGTCTATATGTTGCCCGGGTTGCATCATTCAGGCGGAACGGTGTGCGAGCCGGTTGATCTGCCCGTTACCAAGCGGCATCTGGAAATGCTCTATGCTCATCTGCGCTATTCAGACAAGCCCTATATGGGATCAGTCACTGCCCCGGATAGGGCAGCAGATTGTGTTGCCTTGTCAAAGATTATGTTTGGCGATGAATTTGTAGATCAGAATTGCGTCATGGTCTCGCTGATTAACGCCAATTCGCCGATGACATGGGATGATACGATGCTGGGCGCGTTGAAAGTCTATGCACGCGCAGGTCAGGGATGTGTTATCTCTCCCTTTATTCTTTCGGGGGCAATGTCACCCGTTTCGGTCGCAGGTACATTAACCCAAATTTTGGCAGAAGCGATGAGCGGTATTGCCTTTACTCAGGCGGTAAACCCCGGCGCGCCAGTGATTTTTGGCAGCTTTGCCAGCTCTATCTCGATGCAGACAGGCGCCCCTACCTTTGGTACGCCAGAACCGGCAAAAGTGCTTTATGGCGCAGCAAAGCTGGCACGGCGGCTGAATGTCCCGTTCCGTTCTGGCGGGTCTTTTACCGCATCGAAAACAGCCGATGCCCAGGCAGCCTATGAAAGCGCACATACCCTGTTGCCAACTGTTCTGGGCGGGGTGAATTTTGCCCTGCATGCAGCTGGCTGGATGGAAGGCGGGCTGGTCGCGGACTATGCCAAATTGTTGCTGGATGCTGATCAGCTTACCATGATGGACAGTATGGCAGCCGGCATTGATATATCTGAAAATGGTCTGGCACTGGATGCGCTTCGCGAAACAGGGCCTGGCCAGCATTTTCTGGGCAGTAGTCATACTCAAGCTAATTTTGAAACAGCTTTCTGGCGGTCTTCTTTGGCCGATAACACCACCTTTGAGCAATGGGAAAGTGAAGGGCGTATTGAAAGCGAGCAACGCGCGCGTAACCGGGCTATCAAGATGTTAAATGAGTATCAGCCGCCCGAGATTGACCCGGCCATTGATGCCGGTTTGCGCGATTATATTGCTACCCGAATGGCGGTTCTGCCAGATAGCGATTATTAATTATCAGTGGTGCTCAGGCGATTATCCAGCCGATAGCCATATTCGATGGCGGCATCTTTTAGCCAGCTGGCAACATAGTCTGAAAAGCTGGTGCGGCAGAATAATAGCAAGCTGTCTTCGGCATCACGCGCAAGGATAATGCTTGCGTGCGAGAGCAGGGACTGCGCGCAATGGTCTTTGGCAAAAATAGCGGGGTGCAGATCCAGCCCGCACCCTTTGGCCAGCACATCCAGCCGTCTTGCCCCGCCCAACCGGAAAATGCGCATCGCATCTGTCACGATGGTCGCCGCATAATGGGTATCTTTTAGCGTTGCGCTCAGCTTTAACATGAATTCTGCTTGCCGGGTCTCGTCTATCATCAGCAAGGTCTCATCCGGGCCCAGCCACATCGCACGGCTTGCGCCAATCGCGCTTAATCTGTTGGGCTGTGTGGGCAGGGCTGTTCCGAACAAAGTTTCCAGTTTTGCCTTAATTTTATCTAAAGCTCTCAAATTGATCAGGGTTTTGCCGCTAATGGGGGCAATGGTCAGGCCGGGCGCGCCGCCTTCCGGGCTTGGCAGAATATCCGGCAAGGCGGTGATTTGCGGCATCTGGGCGTGCGGGTTAGAGCTAGCCATTGATACGCTCTCCTTTGGGATCATAAAAATTGGTATCGGTGATGGTCGCTTCAATAGGCGCGCTGCCATCCAGCATCGGAAAATAGACTGTCTGTCCTTTACGGGCATGGCCGCCCCGCAATAGCGCCATTGCGATAGAATGACCAAGAGTGGGGCTGAAATAAGAAGAGGTTACATGACCCAGCATATCTACCGGCGGCGGCTGGTTTGGATCTAGTACGCCATGCGCCCCTTCGGGGATGACCTGTTTTGGATCTTTGGTGCGTAATCCAACCAGCTGTTTGCGATCGCCCAGCCCCATTGATTGCCGGGCAAGAGCCCGCTTGCCAATAAAATCAAGCTTTTTATCAGACACAATCCAGTTCATTCCCAGATCATAAGGGGTAACCGTGCCATCTGTTTCCTGGCCAACAATGATAAAGCCTTTTTCTGCACGCAGCAGATGCATGGCTTCGGTGCCATAAGGGGTAATACCAAAATCACGGCCAGCACGCATCAGGCTTGTCCAGAGTGCCATGCCATAACGGGCAGGCACATTAATTTCATAAGACAGCTCGCCGGTGAAAGAGATGCGGTAAATCCGGGCAGGCAAGCCAGAAATATGCCCCTCACGCATGGACATAAAGCCAAAGCTCTCATCTGTAAGATTAATATCTGTTCCCGCAGCTTTCAGGATATCTCTGGCCGCAGGGCCGGACAAGGTAGCCACCGCCCATTGTTCGGTAACAGAGGTGAGATAAACCTGTAAATCCGGCCATTCTGTTTGTAGCCATTCTTCCAGCCAGTCCAGAACACCGGCTGCCCCGCCTGTTGTGGTAGTCATATGGAAATGATCCTCTGCCAGACGGGTGGTAACCCCGTCATCCATGACCATGCCATCATCTTTACACATCAATCCATAGCGGCATTTGCCAATACCCAGCTTTAGCCAGCTATTGGTATAGATGCGATTTAAAAACTCTGCTGCATCGCGCCCTCTGATATCAATTTTGCCCAGAGTGGAGGCATCCAGCAGGCCGGCATACTGACGTGCGGCCTCTACCTCGCGGGTGACAGCCTCTTGCATATTCTCGCCGTCTTTCGGGTAAAACCAGGCACGCATCCATTGGCCGACATGTTCAAACTTTGCCCCTGCTGCACGATGCCATTTATCCATTGGGGTGGTACGCACAGGGTCAAATAATCCGCCAATATCGCGCCCCGCTATCATGCCGATAGATGTAGGGGTATAGGGCATGCGAAAGGTAGTTGTGCCAACCGACGGGATATCGCTTGCGCGCTCCCTTGCCAATATGGCCAGCGCATTTATGTTCGACGTTTTGCCCTGATCGGTAGCCATGCCGGTAGTGGTATAGCGTTTGACATGCTCGACAGAATGATAGCCTTCGCGCACGGCCAACTGGATATCATTGGCCGTCACATCATTTTGAAAATCGACAAATGCCTTGCCGCCTTGCCCGGCTGGCTGGCCGGTTGGTATCTGCCATACAGGCATGGGCGTCCATTTGATTTTTGGTGCGTTGATTTCAGGCAGGGCAATTTCTTCTGCCTCTCCTGAATTTGCCTTAATGGCTTTGCGGGCGGCGGCTATGGCCTCTTTTGCCCCGATAGCGGCATCAAAACTGCCATTACATGACCCGACAGACTGTTCTGCCTCATGGGTGGTGGAGGGGCAAAAGCAATGGCTGCGCTCATCCCATTTTAATTTGCCTCTGGCTTGCGAATGTAAATGCACTACCGGGTTCATGCCGCCGGACATCATTACTAGATCGCAATCAAAATGTTCCGGCTCGCCTGTCAGCGCATCCCCTGCCTCATTCAATGGGGCGATTTCAACCCGTGCGATATGCAAGCGTCCATGGGCGGCAATAATGCCAGAACCAATGCGTGTCTGGATGCCCAGCTCTGTTGCCTGTTTTATCAGGGCAGGCGAAGGATTCCGGCGTGTATCGACAATCACCTTTACCAGACAGCCGGCACGATGCAGGGCAAAGGCGTTATGCCAGGCAGCATCATTATTGGTCATTAAAATCCCGCGCGTACCCACCAGCACGCCATATTGGCACAGATAGGTCTGGGCAGCAGATGCCAGCATCACCCCGGGCAGGTCATTGCCAGCAAAAACAAGCGGGCGTTCAATTGCCCCGGTTGCCAAAATCACCTGACGGGCGCGTATTTTCCATAAACGTTGACGCGGCAGATGTGCCGGTTTTTGGGCCAGATGATCGCTCACCCGCTCGGCAAGGGTCAGAAAATTGTGATCGCCATAGCCAAAGCAGGTGGTGCGCGATAGCAAGGTCACATTCTCCATCGCTTGCAGCCGGGATACAGCCTGTTCTGCCCATGCCTGGCCGCTCATACCATCTATGATTATATCCTCGCAGGCGCGTAGCCAGCCGCCCCATTGGGGCTGGTCTTCTGCTATCAGCACGCGCTGGCCACTTTTGGCTGCCTGCAAGCCAGCCATAAGGCCGGACAGTCCGCCGCCAATGATCACTATTTCAAAATGGGCGTGGCGCTTTTCATATCTGTCCGGGTCTTTATGGTCATCCCCTGCCTTGCCCAGCCCGGCCGCATGGCGAATAATATGTTCATACATCATCCAGAAGCTGGCAGGCCACATAAAGGTTTTGTAATAGAACCCCGCCGGGAAAAAGCGCGACAGAACCGAATTAATCTCGCCCACATCCAGCTTCAGGGACGGGAAACGATTCTGGGATACGGCTACCAGCCCGTCATAAAGCTCGACCTGTGTGGCTTTCAGATTGGGTTCGATGCGACCATCTGTGCCAACCCCGACAAGGGCATTTGGCTCTTCTGCCCCGGCGCTCATAATGCCGCGCGGGCGATGATATTTAAATGACCGTCCGGTAAGATGCACATTATTAGCCAGCAAGGCAGAGGCCAGCGTATCGCCCTTGCATCCCTGATATTTGCGGCCATCAAAGGTAAAGCTGATAGGGGTCTGGCTATCAATTGAGGCGCATTTGCGTGCTGTTACAGTCATATTTTTCTGATTATTTTTCGCCATCACCCTTGCTTACCTTTTTGCACTGGATGTTTTATCTGTCTTTTGCGATGCCGGTTGGGCGGCTATTTCTGCCTGACTATTGCGGCGCCAGTTTTTGCTATAGGCAGTGCGCCCGGCCTTGCTGGCAGGCTTTGCCCCCATCGGATATATCTCCAATATATGGTGGGTAAGCGTATCGCGTGCGATATTAAACCAGCGACGACACCCTGCGGTATGACGCCAGCGTTCCAGAAAAACGCCCTTGGGATTATCCCGATAGAATAAATAATCGGCAAAATCCTTATCGCTTAGGCTGTTTTCACTTAAAGGGCGGGCGATATGTGCCTCGCCGCCACAGGAAAACTCTTCTTCATCTCTTGGCCCGCAATAGGGGCATTTGATTTCCAGCATCTTACTAAAGCTCTCAAAAAACGATGTCTTCTTCGCGGTTAATGGGCCACACCGGCCGCGCCATGCTCATCAATCAGCAAGCCTGTTTCAAAACGGTTCAGCGCATAGGGAGCGGCAATGTCATTTGGCCGGTCATTGGCAATCAGATCGGCAAATACATGGCCAGAGCCAGGGGTGGCCTTGAACCCGCCTGTTCCCCAGCCGCAATTAAAATACAGCCCCTCAATATCGGTGCGCGAGAGGATAGGCGAGGCATCCGGACAGGTATCCACAATCCCGCCCCAATGACGCAACATCCGCAAGCGCGACAACACCGGGAACAGTTCTACTGCGGCTGCCAGCATATGTTCTGGCACAGGAAAAGAGCCGCGCTGGGCATAGGAATTATATTTATCCACCCCTGCCCCCAATACCATCTCGCCCTTATCGGACTGGCTGATATACATATGTACTGCATTGGACATGATCACCGTATCCAAAATCGGCTTGATAGGCTCGGACACCAGCGCTTGTAAAGGGCGGCTGGCAATCGGCAGGCGAATACCGGCCATCTCTGCCAGAACCGAAGAATGGCCAGCGACCACACAGCCCACTTTACGGGTTTTAATCAGACCTTTGGTAGTTTCGATGCCGGTTATCTTGCGCCCTTGCCGGCGCAGACCCGTTACCTCGCAATTTTGAATGATATCCACCCCCATATCATCTGCCGCACGCGCATAGCCCCATGCCACCGCATCATGGCGGGCTGTCCCGCCCCGCTTTTGCAAAAAGCCGCCCATCACCGGATAGCGGATGGTGGAATCCATATTCATAATCGGGACGAATTCTTTTATTTCTTCGGGGCTGAGGATGTCTGAGTCAATGCCGTTCAGGCGGATAGCATGAACCCGGCGTGACATTTCTTTCAGCTCATGTTCAGAATGGGCAATGGTCAGCACGCCGCGCTGGCTGAACATAATATTAAAGTTTAAATCCTGTGCCAGCCCTTCCCATAATTTCATCGCGTGTTCATAAATGGCGGCTGATTCATCCCATAGATAATTAGAACGAATAATAGTGGTATTACGACCAGTATTCCCGCCGCCAAGCCAGCCTTTTTCAATAACGGCAATATTGGTCATATTATGCACCGAGGCCAGATAATAGGCGGTGGCCAGCCCATGTCCGCCGCCGCCAATGATCACCGCATCATATTCTGGTTTGGGCTCTGCATGACGCCATGCCTGTTGCCAGCCCTGGTGATATTCGCCTGCCTGTCTGGCCAGCGAAAATATCGAATAGTGTTTTTTCCTGTCGCGAAGCCCGCGCACGCCTCTATCGATATCGGTGGATGCCATCTTCTTCTCGTTAACTTTGCTTATTTTTCCATCATGTCTGGCGGCAGACTGATTTTTTATTTGCACCAATTTAGCGGTTTTTCTGCCTGCATCCAATATACCTTCTGCTCAAAGGGTGAAAAAACCTGTCTTGCTTTCGACTTCACTTGGTGTTTGGTCGACATCTGTGCATTCCTGCCCTATCTTAAGGGGTAAGATTTGAAAATATCCGGCCAGCATAAAAAGGAATGAAGATGGCTATCATTAATCGTATCGCTGATTTTCATGAAGAAATGACGGTCTGGCGGCAAACATTGCACGCCCATCCTGAATTGGGATATGAAGAGGTTTGGACATCTGATTTTGTCGCCGAAAAATTGGCCAGCTTTGGCATTGAGGTGCATCGCGGCCTTGCCAAAACAGGCGTAGTTGGTGTTCTAAAGGGTAAGAGCGATAGCGGGCGTAAAATAGCGTTGCGTGCCGATATGGATGCCCTGCCAATGCCAGAGGCGAATAATTTTGAGCATAAATCCACCCATCAAGGGCGGATGCACGCCTGTGGGCATGACGGGCATATGGCAATGTTGCTTGGGGCAGCGCGCTATCTGGCAGAAACACGGCAATTTGACGGGACAGTCTATTTTTATTTCCAGCCTGCCGAAGAAGGCGGGGCAGGCGCAAAAACCATGATAGATGAAGGATTATTTGAAAAATTTGACGTAGATAGCGTATGGGGGATGCATAATTGGCCAGGTCTGGAGGCCGGGCATATCGCCATATCACATGGTGCCTGTATGGCAAGTGCCGATCATTTCCATATCGCGATACGCGGTTGTGGCAGCCATGCCGCCATGCCGCATCAGGCAACCGATCCGGTTCTGGCCTCAGCAGCGATTATCCAGTCCTTGCAATCGATTGTGGCACGTCAGGCCAATCCGGTTGATAGTGCGGTTGTATCGGTAACAATGGTACATGGCGGCAGTGCCTTTAATGTTATTCCGGACGAGGTGGAACTTGGCGGCACATCGCGGGCTATCCTGCCTGAAACGCGGCAAAAAATAGAACAGAATATCCGCAAAATCGTTACCTCTCTTGCAGATGCCCATGGCTGCGAGGCGGAAATAGACTGGCGGGCGGGCTATCCGCCTACTATCAATCACCGCGCAGAAGCAGACCGCGCTGCAGAAATTGCGGCCGGGGTTGTGGGTGCAGAAAAACTGCATATGGATTTACCCCCATCTATGGCAGCTGAAGATTTCGCCTTTATGCTGGAGGCCAAAAAGGGCGCCTATATCTGGCTGGGGGCAGGGCCTGCCCGGGAAGGCAAGATGCTGCACAATACCGGCTATGATTTTAATGATTCTATCCTGCCTGTTGGTACCAGCTATTGGGTAAAGCTGGTGGAAAGCGAGCTGGCAAGCCGATGACAAAACCCCCTGCAACAGATAATAAACAGCGCCGCAAGCTAAATATTCTGGCTATTTTTATTGCTGCAATAGCCCTTATCGGGGCCTGTCTTGGCAGTATCTATGTCTGGGAAAAAATGGGACAGGTTGCGCTGGGCCTGCATGGCTGGCTGGCCTTGATAGCCGGGGCAGCCGGGACGATTATTTTGGGATGCGGCCTCATGGCGCTCAGCTTTTATTCCAGCCGTTCCGGCCATGATGAAGATGCCTGGACAGACCCGGAAAAACACCGCGATCTGTTTAAGTGAGCAAGGGTGTTTCCTTCTCTTTTATTATTTCACCGCTTGACTCATTTATGGGCATTTTTTATCCTTCAAAAAGAACAAAACAAGAACATATAAAATAGGAACAGGCATATCTGAAACAGGTTCAGATATGAAAATAGACAGGCAATGGCACAAGCGCGTGACTATATTTTGGCTGATGGGCAGACAGACAGCCATCTGGACAAGATGGGCAAAGCGCCCTGTTCCATGCCTTTATCGGCAGGGGATAAATCAGATAAATTTGCCTGTTTGAAACAGAAAGTCGCGGCCGAGCAGGGTAAGGAGACTGGCTATCTTGCGACAAATATTCCCTGTTTTGATCAGGCATTATCGGGTGGTCTGGCCTATCAGCACGTGCATTTAATCACTACTGCCTATGGTGATGCAGCCGCAACAGGATTTATTCTGGCCTTGCTGCGCGCACAAATACAACAGCGCCCCAACGCGCCGATTATTTGGTGCAGCCCGCGCTTTAGCAGCCAATATGGGCATTTATGTGCTGAAGGGATGTTGGCGATGGGGATAAATCCCGGCCAGATTATTTTTATACATGATTCCCACCCTGCCCGTCTGTTATCGGCCTTTGAAGAAGCGTTGCAAACCATCGGCATTGCCGGGGTGGTGGCCGAATATGGCTTGCTGGCAGAAAAATCTGATCAGTGGTTGCGCTGGGCACAACGTTTGAGGCGGGCAGCACGGGCAGGCGATAATCCGGGATTTTTACTTGGCCCGTCTGCCCCATCTACAGGGTTTGAAACCAGCTGGTCTGTGGCTTCTTTATCTGCACAGAAAGCCCGTTTGCAAAGCCAAAAAGGCTATTTAAAAGACTGGCAACAAGATTGGCAGCAAGATTGGCGGCCACGCTGGTCGGTGTGCCTGACCAAAAGCCGTAAGGGCTATCTGGCAGAAGCTGATATTTATTATTGCCCGATATCGGGTCGGCTATCCTTGCTGAACGATATTGCCGCAGAACCGCCTGGCCAGGCTTCTTTTGCCTTGCCTGCTTCCGCTTCGGGCGCTGATTTTGAAGCCGATTTTAAAGATGGCAGGCAACCGGTATCCTATCTGTCTTCTGATTTATCTTCTTGCGCAAGCTAAGGCAGGCAGATGGCAGCAGAATCTCTTGTCTATCATGGCCGAGATGCCTCTACTGGACGGCGCAAATCTGCGCGGGAATATCTGTATCTGTATCTGCCGGATTTGCCCTTGCGTCAGGCCTGCATCGAAAAAGGCTGGCAGATGGAAGGGGCTATTGGCCTCTATAGCCGTCACCAGCATACAGACAGGCTTGTCCATCTCTCGTTACTGGCCGGGAAGGCTGGTCTGTCTGCTGGGATGGGGGTGGCCGATGCCAAAGCCCGTCTGCCCGATATTTGCCTGGCCGAGGTCAGGCCGGAACAGGATCGTCTCTGTCTTGAAAAGCTGGCCAGATGGGCCTGGCGCTATAGTCCCAGAACCGGCATAGATGAAACCGGCTATGGTATTTGGATAGATATGACCGGAACAAGCCATCTATATGGCGGTATAGAACAGGTTATTGCAGATATTTACAGACGCCTATCCTGTTTGAATATATCTGTTTATTGTGCGGCGGCCCCATATTATTCGGCGGCACGGGCGCTGGCCTATTATCACCCTTTGGCCAGAAAGGGCGTTGTTCTGCTTTCCTCACGCCATGTGCTGATGCAGATATTATCAGAATTTCCGTTATCGGTATTATGGCTGGAAGAGGGAGTGGTTCAGGCACTCTCGCAGGCAGGTTTGCGCCGTATAGGCCATTTACAGCCCTTATCCTATACCCAGCTGGCTATCCGGTTTGGCCCTGAATTGGTTCAAAAATGGGCGATGTTATCTGGTAACCGCGATGATACGCCAACCGCGATAGGATCTGTCCCGGCCTTATGGGTCAGCCATAGCTGGCCAGAACCGCTGGCCGGGCTGGAAAGCTGGCAACAGATGACAGATCAGATGATAAAAGAGATAGCGGATATGCTGTTAAAAGCCGAAATGGCGGCCAGCTGTTTCGAGCTGGGCTGGCAAACCAGTGATGGCACAATTGGCCGGCTATATTTCAACCTGTCCCGGCCAGGGCGTCGCCGTGATATTCTAAGCCGTCTGATGGCCGGGGCAGCTGAACATATAGACGCAGAATTTGGCCTTGATTATAGCTGGCTACAGGCACATAAGCTGGCTGCAGAATTGCCGGAAACAGGCTGGCTGGGAACAGATCCATCCAGTCTGCAAAGCCAGCAAATTGACCATGTTCTGGATATTCTGGCAGCCAGGCTGGGGACAGATAAGGTACAGCGCGTTACCCATCATTCCTGCTGGCATATAAATGATAGCATGGTCTATCAGCCATTGGCCGATGCCCATGCAGATAAAAGCTGGGATATGGCTGTGCCTGCCTATTTAACCGCGCCGCGCCCGCTTCGGTTGTTTGAACCTGCCGAGCCTGTGTATGTGGTTGCACTGCTGCCTGATCACCCGCCTGCCATGCTGAGATGGCGCAGAAAAAACTGGCAGATTATTCGGGCAACAGGCCCTGAACGCATAGGGCCGCGCTGGTGGGATGCTGATCAAAAAGGGATAAAAACCCGTGATTATTACCGCGTGGAAACAGGCGATGGCCGGCGGCTATGGGTGTACCGCGAAGGCTTGCCAGAACGCGGTGAAACAGCCGAATGGTTTGTGCATGGGTGCTTTGCATGACCGATATATCCACCGAATATCTGCCGCAAACTGTGCTGGGCTGTCAGACCAATTTCAGCTTTTTGCGCGGGGCATCTCACCCCGAAGAGATTATACAAACAGCCTCTATGCTGGGCTGGCAGGCTGTTGGCATAGCCGATTTATTCGGGGTTGGCGGGCTGGTGCGGGCCTGGTCAGCCAGCAAGGATATCGCCCGGGAAAATAACACCCGGGAAAATATAGAAAATACAACAGACAGGATAACCATTCCCCACCTGATTTCCGGGGCAAGGATATGTCTGGTTGATGGCGGCGATATTCTGTGTTTTGTGCGCTCTGTGGATGGGTATGAATCGCTCTGCCAATGGCTGAGTGCAGCGATGATGCGCTCTGGCCATCAGCAACGCGAAAACCCGGATTTATATATAAGCGATTTAGCCCGTCTTTCTGGTGAAATCTGTCTGGTTGCCCTGCCGCCTGCCACGATGGATAGCGCCTGGCGTGAGCAGCTGCGTAGCATGGCGCAGATAGTCAAAGGGCGGGTATATATTGGCGGATATTTGCGGCGTGATGGTTGTGACGAGCAAAGATTATATCAGTTAAAACAGCAAGCAGATACAGACGGGCTGGAACTGGTCGCACTGGGTGATGTGTTATATCATCACCCCTCGCGCCGTCCATTGGCAGATGTACTGCATTGTATTCGGGAAAAAACAAATCTTTCACAGGCAGGGCGTACTCTTTCGGCCAATGCCGAGCGTCATTTGCTCAGCCCCCACGAAATGGCAAGGCGCTGGGCGGGATATACAGATGCGTTGCGGGCTACAGATGCGCTGGCCAATCGCTGTCATTTTACGCTGGAAGATATCTGTTATGCCTATCCCGAACATGATAATAGCAAGGCTACATATCGCCTGTCTGCCCCGAAAAAACAGCAGCGCAGCGCCTTTGAAGAGCTGGTCTATCAAACAGAAAAAGGCAGCCATAAACGCTATCCAGATGGCGTGCCGGACAAGGTGCAAGCCTATTTAAAACGTGAATTGGCGCTGGTGAAAAAGCTGAATTATGCCCCTTTTTTCCTGACGGTATTTGATATTGTCAGCTTTGCCAGAAGCCGCAATATCCTGTGTCAGGGCAGAGGCTCGGCTGCGAATTCAGCGATTTGCTATTGTTTGTTTATTACTGCGGTTGACCCGGAGCGATCCGAGCCGTTGTTTGAGCGTTTTATCAGCGAAGCACGCGATGAGCCGCCCGATATTGACGTTGATTTTGAACATAATCGGCGTGAGGAGGTTATCCAGTATATCTATCATCGCTATGGCCGACATCGTGCCGGGCTGGTCTCGGCGGTTATTACCTATCGCTGGCGCAGTGCATTGGTGGAAACCTCCAAAGCCTTTGGCCTTAGCCGCGATGTGCAACGCGCCCTTTCCGGCCAGGTTTGGCGCGGTAATGAAAAGGGCATTGATTATAAATCCCTGCAAGCTGCCGGGGTGGATAAACACGATCCTGCCTTAAAACAGGTGCTGGCACTTACCCGCCAGCTCTATGGTTTTCCGCGTCACCTCTCGCAACATTCGGGGGGATTTGTGATTGTCCGCGACAGGCTGGATAAAATCTGTGTTATTCGCCCGGCCGCAATGGCAGGTCGCAGTATCATTGAATGGGACAAGGATGATATTGATGCGCTGGGGCTGTTGAAAATCGATGTGCTAGCATTGGGGATGCTTAGCTGTCTGGCAGGGGCGTTTCATTTAATGCAGCGCCATTATCACCGCCCGCTTGGTCTGGCCAGTATTCCGCCAGAAGATAAACAAACCTATGACATGTTATGTCGCGGGGAATCGGTAGGGGTGTTTCAGGTAGAATCTCGCGCCCAGATGGCAATGTTGCCACGCCTTCAGCCGCGTTCCTTTCATGATTTGGTCGTACAGGTTGCGATTGTCCGGCCAGGCCCTATTCAGGGGGATATGGTGCATCCCTATTTGCGGCGGCGTGCCGGGCTGGAATATGTTAGCTATCCTTCAGAAGAGTTGCGTGCAGTGCTGGAACGTACCCTTGGCGTCCCGCTCTTTCAGGAACAGGCAATGAAAATTGCCATTGTCGGGGCTGGCTTTAGCGGAGCAGATGCAGACAGGTTGCGCCGGGCAATGGCCACTTTTCGCAAAAATGGCGATATTCACAAATTTCATGACAAGATGATAAATGGCATGATCGCACGCGGATATGATGTCGATTTTGCCACGGCCTGTTTTCGCCAGATAGAAGGGTTTGGCACTTATGGATTTCCTGAATCACACGCAGCCAGTTTTGCCTTGCTGGTCTATGCCTCTGCCTGGCTGAAATGCCATTACCCCGAGATATTTAGCTGTGCGTTATTAAATGCCCAGCCTATGGGATTTTATCGCCCGGCCCAGCTGGTCGCTGATGCGAAAAAAAGCGGGGTCGAAGTTCGCCCCCTTGATATCAACGCATCAGACTGGGATAGCACGCTAGAGCCAACAGCCCATGGCCGCCATGCCTTGCGTCTGGGATTGCGCCTGGTCAAAGGGTTACGCCAGGGCGATGCGGCGCGGATTGTGGCCTGCCGGGCAGAGGGGTATGACAGCCTGTCATCTGTCATAGGGCGGGCAGATATACCGGTAAAAGCCCTGGAAGTCATCGCTGCAGCTGACGGTCTGAAATCTTTGGGGCTGGATAGCCGGCAAGCCTATTGGCATATTCGTAAAATGGGACGTATGAAACAGGGCGATTTGCCGCTTTTTGCCTTTGCTGCAAGAGAAGATGAAACAGGAGAAAAAACAGCCATACAAGAAATCAAACCCGCCCCCTTACCCATATTAGGGAGAGGCGAGGCGGTCGCACAGGATTATGCGCTGACCGGCCTGTCTTTAAAAGCCCATCCGCTGGAATTGCTGGACAGCTATTTTACGCGCGATAGATGGCAGAGCTGTTCTGTTATCGGTGCAGCAAAAAATGGCCAGCGCTTGCGCCTGATAGGGCTGGTAACCGCACGCCAGCGCCCGGGTACAGCAAAAGGCACAATGTTCCTCACCATCGAAGATGGCGAATTATCGGTGAATGTGATTGTCTGGCCACATATTGCCGAACGCGACCGGGCGGTATTGCTGGGCGCGCATTTGCTGGGTGTATATGGCAAGGTACAAAAAGAAGGGGTTGTTACCCATTTCATTGCCGATGCGCTACATAGCTGCGATCATTATCTGGGGCTGTTGCAAAACAAAACAGACCTATCAGAGCTGGCTGATAAGACCGATAAAGGCGGGGATACAGGCCGGATGATGCGCCTGAAAAGCCGGGATTTCAGATAGGGATATCAGCCGGCATCTGCAAGGGTCGGAGGAAGGGCAATACAGGCCGCCCCGCTGCTGAGTAAGGCCGCACAGGCAGAGCGGGCTTCCTGTTCTTTTAACTGGCCAAACCGCACCCGCCATAAAGGCAGGCCACCAGAGGAAACAAGCGATAATTCAGCCGGCATTAAATCCAGCACGTCATTTGCCGTACGCCGCGCGCGAATAGCTGCCTTGTGGGCAGAAACCCGCCTTGTATAGCTGCCCACCTGTATGGCCCAGCTGGCTGCAGCAGAAGGTACAGAAGCCGCAGAAACAGCTGCCGGGCTAATGGCCGCCCCCTTTTCATTTGAAGGGGCTGGTGGGGCAATGGGTATGGCGGGCAGTAATTCCGGGGCAGGCTCGGCTTGTGCAACCTCTATCACCGTATCGGGACGCGGTATGGGCGCGGTTGGCAGGCGGGCAGAGCGCACCTGAACCGGCTTGATTTTTTTAAATTGCTGGGTCAGCAAATTCACCATATGTTTATCGCGTGTCTGCCCTGTACGGCCGCCAAAAACAACCCCTATCAGCCGTACGCCGCCGCGCTGAACCGTAGCAACCAGATTAAAGCCGGACGCGCTGGTATAGCCTGTTTTAATTCCGTCTGTTCCTGAATAGCTGGTCAGCAAGCGGTTGTGATTTTGATATTTCCGGCCATTCCAGACAAAATGTGTATTGCTGAAATAATGGAAATATTGCGGAAAATCACGGCGCATCGCCACGGCCAGCCTGGCCATATCCCGTGCCGTGCTGACCTGTGCACGATTGGGCAGGCCAGAGGCATTTTTAAACACCGTGCGGCTCATCCCGAGCGCTTTGGCCTTGCGGGTCATTTTTTTGGCAAATTCGCGCTCTGTACCGCCTAAATGTTCTGAAATAACCGTGGCCACATCATTGGCAGATTTCGTCACCAGTGCCAAAATAGCGTGCTCAACACTGATGCTCTGCCCCACTTTCAGATACAGCTTTGAGGGTGAACGGCTGGCAGCAACGCGGCTGACTTTCATTTTTGTGTTTTTGGAAACCTTGCCTGTCTGCAAGGCCTCAAACAGCATATATAAGGTCATGATTTTTGTCAGAGAGGCGGGATAAAGCTTTTTATCCGCATTTCTGGAATACAGGATTTTGCCGCTTGTCTCTTCCATGATCAGCGAGGCATAGCGCGGATTTGCCGAAGCTGGCACAGACAGAACAACCCATAAGGCAAAAACCAGTAAGCCAGCCATTATGCCGGTCAG
>CBFIAD010000011.1:0-34644 GCA_965660495.1 Puniceispirillaceae bacterium (SeqCode) | reverse complement strand
CAAAAAAAAACTTTGTAAAGATGTTTTTTACATAGCTGGATAATCACAAGCAGGCTATTTTCAACAGGATAAAACCTGCACAATTATTCAGATAATCAGGAAATGCCTAACCGATGACTGACTTTACACTGCATCCGCAATTGGAAAAAGACAGCCTTTTTGTTGCAAGCATAGACAATATACAAATCCGATTACTAAGAGATAGCCGCTATTTCTGGCTGTTACTGATCCCCCAGCGCAAGGACATCACGGAATGGCATGACCTGGATATTAAAGAGCAAAATGCTATCAGCCATTTTACAAATATATTTAGCACAGCGTTAAAAAGCATTGAAAAAGCAGATAAAATGAACATTGGCGCATTAGGAAATGTTGTTAGCCAATTTCATTTCCATATCCTTGCCCGCCATCAAAATGATGAAAATTGGCCGGGCCCTGTATGGGGCAGTGCGCCAACCGGTCAGGATAATATCGCCCTGTTTGAACAGCGTATTCAAAAGCTTGCACCGATAATTAATAGGCTATCGGCTGATAGCTAGACATTCAAACGCGCGCCCCTATTGCCTGGTACCAGCGATCCGCCCGGGCAGTTTTTACGAATAAACAATTACGAGAGGCTTGTTTGGCGTCTGCATAGCCAAACAGGCTATTTTTTTACCCCTTTAGCGGATTGATTTTATGACTGTTTTGCACTGGTTTCGTGATGATTTGCGCCTGATAGACAACCCTGCGCTTTATCATGCCAGCCAGCAGGGACCATGCCTATATCTGTACATTTTGGACGAAGCAGAACATCTGGGCGGAGCGGCCAAAACATGGCTCTATCACGCGCTGGCAGATTTGGATGCCCGGCTGGAGGGTCATTTGCTGTTTTTCAGAGGCAGGCCTGAAGATATTCTGCCGGAATTAATGCAGGAAATGGAAGCAGATTTGCTGACCATGACCCGGCGCTATCATGCCTCTGGCGCTCGTACAGATGCAAATATTTCGTCCCTGCTCGCCCGGCAAAATATAAAAACCGCCAACATAAGCGGCAATCTGTTATGGGAGCCAGAAGAGATTGGCAAGCCCGATGGCTCGCCTTATAAGGTCTTTACCCCTTTTTACAGAAGGGGGTGTTTAAATGCTGCCCCGCCGCGCCAGCCGCTGGCCGAGCCACAGCTAAACCATGCGCGAAAACAGGCAAATGGAGCGGTATCGCTTGACGAGCTTGGCTTATTAAGCGGCCGCGCATGGGAAAATACCATCACCCAAAAATGGGATATCAGTGCAAAAGGCGGCAAAGACAGGCTGGATGCCTTTACAAATACTGTTGATAGAACAGGGCTGAATGATTATGCAGAGGGGCGCAATTTTCCAGCCAAATCCAATGTATCGCGCCTGTCGCCCTATCTGCGTTTTGGGCAAATCTCTGCCCATCAGGCATGGTATCAGGCAGCTGAAAACAGAAATAGCCAGGACAAACAGCTTGATATCTTCCGCTCTGAGCTGGGCTGGCGCGAATTTTCCTATAGCCTGTTGCATTTTAATCCGGAATTAAAAATCACACCGCTACAACCGCGTTTTGCCCATTTTGGCTGGATAGAAAATGCCCAGCACCTGAAGGCATGGCAGCGTGGCCAGACAGGCTATCCCATTATCGATGCCGGCATGAGAGAGCTGTATCAAACAGGCTATATGCATAACAGGGTGCGGATGATTGTTGGCTCATTTTTGGTAAAAAACCTGTTATTGCACTGGCATCATGGCGAGGCCTGGTTCTGGGACTGCCTGTTTGATGCTGACCCCGCCAATAACAGTGCCAGCTGGCAATGGATTGCGGGCTGCGGGGCAGATGCCGCCCCCTATTTCCGTGTCTTTAACCCGGTCACACAAGGCCACAAATTTGATGCTGAAGGGTGCTATACCCGCCACTATGTGCCGGAAGTAAAGGATATGCCGGATAAATATCTGTTTAATCCATGGGAAGCCCCGGCTGATGTGCGGGCAGCTGCCAATCTGCGGCTTGGCCAGAATTACCCTGAACCCATTGTCGATGTTAAAGCCTCGCGCCAGCGCGCTCTGGATAGCTTTGCCCAAATGCCAAAGGCCAGCCAATGAGCGCGCTTATTCTGGTGATGGGCGACCAGCTCAGCTTTGATATTCCAGCTCTGAGAGCTGGCAATAAACAAAACGATATCGTCCTGCTGGCAGAATTACGCGAAGAGGCCAGCTATGTACGCCATCATAAAAAGAAAATTGCCTTTTTATTTTCGGCCATGCGCCATTTTGCCGAGGCGCTCCGCATAGCAGGCTGGCAGGTCGATTATATAAAACTGACCGACAAGGAAAACACTCACAGCTTTGCCTGTGAGGCAGAACGCGCTTTGCGCCGCCACCAGCTAGATAAAATCCTCATCACCCATCCATCTGAATATCGGGTCTTGCAAAATATTACCCATTGGCGCGAACAGGCTGATTTTCCGGTGGAAATTCTGGAAGATGATCGTTTTTACTGCTCTATTGATGCCTTTGCAAACTGGGCGGAAGGGCGCAAGCAATTGCGGATGGAATTTTTCTATCGCGAATTGCGCCGCCAGACAGATATTCTGATGCAAGAGGGCACGCCTATAGGTGGACAATGGAATTATGATAGCGACAACCGCAAGCCACCAGATAAAAACGTGCCTGTCCCTGCCCCCACCCGTTTTGTAGCAGATGCGATAACAGAAGAAGTCTGCCAACTGGTCGAGACAGAATTTGCCGACCATTATGGCGATTTATACCCTTTTTCCTTTGCGACCACCCATGCCCAGGCCGAGGAGGTGTTGCAGCAATTCATCGCCCAGAGGCTGGTGAATTTTGGCAGCTATCAGGACGCGATGCGTACCGGCGAGCCTTTTATGTTTCATTCCCATATTGGCTTTTATCTGAATTGCGGCCTGTTAAGCCCCATGCAAGCGGTGGAGGCTGCACATTCGGCCTATCATAAGGGCGACGCCCCTTTACACTCTGTAGAGGGCTTTATCCGACAAATATTAGGATGGCGGGAATTTGTGCGCGGCCTTTATTGGTTGAAAATGCCCGAATATAGGGAAATGAATTTTCTGGAAGCAGACCGCCCCTTGCCCGATTTTTTCTGGGATTGCCAGACAGAAATGAATTGCCTGCATCAATGTTTCAGCGAAACCCGAAAATATGCCTATGCCCACCATATTCAGCGTTTGATGGTAATTGGCAATTTCTCACTTCTGGCTGGCCTGTCCCCTGCGGCTGTGAATGACTGGTATTTATCGGTATATGCCGATGCCTATGAATGGGTGGAACTGCCCAATGTCACCGGCATGGTATTATTTGCAGATGGCGGCATATTGGCCAGCAAGCCCTATGCAGCGGGCAGTGCCTATATTGAGCGTATGTCTGACTATTGTGCAGACTGCCGCTATAGTCCCAAAGAAAAAACAGGTGACCATGCCTGTCCGTTCGGCTATCTATATTGGGATTTTCTTGGCCGGCATGAAGAAAAGCTGCGAGGCAATCCTCGCCTGGGGATGATCTATCGAAGCCG
Organism: Puniceispirillaceae bacterium (SeqCode); assembly: GCA_965660495.1. Lineage (GTDB taxonomy): Bacteria > Pseudomonadota > Alphaproteobacteria > Puniceispirillales > Puniceispirillaceae > JADHLI01. The sequence continues at coordinate 31,097 of CBFIAD010000011.1, read as the reverse complement.
GGATAAAATGTCGGCGGAGAAAAAACAGCAAATATCCATGCAAAGCAAGGCCTTTCTGGATAGTATCACCCCTTCGTGACTTGATTAAAATCGTAATAACCATCCATTAAAGAAACATAAGGCCATCCATGACAACCGAGTTGAAAAACAGCCGCTATGGATTGCTTCTTGCCCTGTTTGGCGCACTAATGATTACGCCCGATACGCTGTTTATGCGCCTGTCTGAAATGCCCACATGGGTAATGATGGCCTGGCGCGGTCTGGAGATGGGCTGTTTGTTATTGCTGTTATGGGCGTTGCGGCTTTTGCTGGCCAGAGATGGGGATAAAATAAAGGCTGAATTCGCGGCTTTATTTAGCCGGCAAGGCATAGGGGCGGTATTATGCACCCTTCTTGGTGGCACATCCTTTACCTATGGGATCGCGGAATCTTCGGTAGCCATTGTGCTGATCACCATTGCCTGTGCACCTGTATTTGCGGCCATTTTTTCCCTGATTTTTTTATCCGAAGCGTTAAGTCGTGCCAGCTGGATAGCTATTTTTTGCTGTTTTTGCGGCATTGTTCTTGCGGTATCGGACGGCGATAATGTGGTTGCTGCCCCAGATGGCACGGCTCTTATCGGGGCAATATGCGGGCTAACTGCTGCAGCATCGCTGGGGCTGAGCTTTGTTTTGTTACGCAGTAATGAGGCTGTCCCGTTATTGGCCATGAACGGGCTGGGATCATTTCTGGCGGGCTGTGTTGGTCTGGCTGTCGCTACCAGCATAGCAGATGGGCCAAGCCTGTTTTCCGGCAATATTCTGATGATATCGGTGAGCGGTTTAATTATTCTGCCAATATCCTTTATTGCCCTGACCAGCGCAACGCGCCATACCAATGCTGCCAATGTCAGCCTGTTTATGTTTCTGGAAACGATTTTAGGCTCTTTTTGGGTGTGGCTGGGGGTGGGTGAGCGCCCGGGCATCTGGATGATGGTCGGCGGAGCCATTGTGCTGGGATCACTCAGTATCTATATCATTTCCAGTATGCGCGCGCCCCCTGCCAGCTAGAACCGTACGCCAGACTGCCCTGCCTGCCAGGGCGGATATTTTTCCATAATCCGGGTAAATCGGTCACTGACCAGAAAATGCGAGAGCCAGCGATGAAGATATGGCCAATCCTGGCTATCAAACCAGTGCATATCGGCCAGCCTAAACTGGCGAATAAAGGGCAGAGTGGCAAAATCCAATAGCCCCATCTGTGCGCCGGAGAGGGCTTGTTGTTGCGATAGAATATCGTTTAATTCACTTAACAAAATTGCCCCTTTTGTCCGATGGGTGATTTGCGTTTCAGCAATACCCTCTTTTGTATCGGCAAAGCGAGTGGCATATTTATATCTGTCCAAATCTGTCTTGAACGGGCCATCCAGTCGGTCAAGAAAGGCAAGCGTTCCTGCCTTGTCTGTGTGATAGGGCACCAGCCAATTTTCCGGATCGCCGGAATGGTTAAGCGCCCAGAACATAATATCGCGGCTTTCCTCGATAACCTCGCCATCTGGCAGCACGAGAACCGGTACGGTTTGCGTCTTTGACATGTCCAGAAAAGCCGCAGGTTTGTCGCGAAGCAGAATTTCACGCAAATTCACCTCTATTCCGGCCGAGCGAAGTCCGAGCCGTGCCCGCATCGCATAGGGACAACGCCGAAAGCTCCATAATATGGGCAAATCCTCTTTCAAAATTTCTTATCCCTGACGCAAATGTTCGGTAATGGAAAATTCAGCCCCCTCTATGGCAAAGGCAGCGGCAAATCCGGTGACCAGACTACCTTTGACAGGGGTGATTTTAAATAAATGAAAATCTGTAAAGTCACGAATAAGTTCCATCACCGGGCCATGGGCAGTGCCAATTTTATCTAGAATCAGGTGAAATTCGGGGGCATCGCGGTCAAGCTCCATGACATCTGCGGTAAATTTCATCCGAACCCGCGCCCAGATATTTGGCGAGTGCCCCTCATCGGCGATAAGGAAAAATTGCACAGCCTGACCGGCAATAAGGCTACGAATATGTGAGGAAAGATCGCTTGAATAAATATAAAAACACCCCTCATGGCGTATAAAGGGCGCAAAGCCAATATCCGGCAAAATGCTTCCCTCTTTTGACGGGCTGAGAATAGCAATGCCAAGAGTTTGTGCGCTGGCCAGCAATTCATCGCGTAGCTTTTCAGCTTTTTTCAATAGCTTTTTATCCATGCCTTTTTCCAATAACGATAAATAGCAATAAATTGTTTAAAAAAAAGTCAAACCCCGGCACGATTTGTGTCAGACTATCGTAAAAATAACTCTGATTATAGATATAGAACGGTGCCAGATGAACACAATTATCGATATTGATATCTTCGCAGATATTATCTGTCCCTGGTGTTATATCGGCAAAAGGAGGCTGGAGGCAGCCTTTGCCCAGCGCCCCCATATAAAGGCGCGCTATCGCTGGCGGACATTTCTGCTTAACCCCACCATGTCGCAACAGGGGATGAACAGACAGGCCTATCTGCATGCCAAATTTGGCCCGGCAGCCTCGGCTGTTTATGCACGCATTTCTCAGGCCGGAGCAGAAAGTGGCATTGATTTCAATTTCCTGGATATTGAAAAAACCCCGGATACCCGCCCTATTCATAAATTGCTTATCGCCGCTGGCACAAAAGCAGAACCGCTATCGGAGGCATTTTATCAGGCCTATTTTCTGGACGGGCTGGATATCTCTGATACAAATGTGCAGGCAGAGCTTGCCAGCAAGGCCGGGCTGGATTTTACAGAGCTTACCGCTCAGGATGAAACGGCAGAAAGCCAGCTGGCAACAGATCTGGATGAAGGCAGAATGGCTGGCATTGAAGGCGTACCTTTAATGATTTTTGCTGGTCGCTATTCTGTGGCAGGGGCGTATCCACCTGATGTTCTGGTCAGCGCGATTGATGCCTGTGTACGCCCTGGCTCTGACCGTTAAAAATCTGGAAAGACGCGCTATTACGCTTTGCTGGCTGCCTGTGTAAAGGCCTTGTGCATCGCCCGCAGCCAGTTTTTGGCCTGTCCGCTTCGCTCTGATATCCGCACCAATTCCCCTTTGATAACCAGGCGGTGATCGGCTTTTAGCAAAACCTTGCCTTTTTGGGCGGCTATCCAGCCTATAAGCGCATCTGGATCGCTTACCCTGTTATTGCGGAAACTTAACGCAAAGCCCTTATCCCCTGCATCAAATTTCTGGATATTAAGCTGGCGGCATAATTGTTTTAATTCAACAATTTCTAGCAAATTATTCATTGTTTCTGGCAAGACACCAAAACGGTCGGCACATTCCGCCCTGATATCGAAAATATCTTCTTCGCTCTTTAATGAACCAATTCGCCGATATAAGGACAAGCGCACCGATAAGTCGGGAACATAGGCCTCGGGTATAAGCACATTTGTCCCAAGCGAGATTTGCGGCGACCAGTCCTGTTCCTCGCTCTGGCTTTCTGCCGCTTCTTCATCCCGGCTCTTTTTAGCAATTTCCACGGCCTGTTTCAGCATATCCTGATACAGCTCTATGCCGACCTCGCGTACATGACCGGATTGTTCATCCCCCAGTAAATTTCCTGCCCCCCTTATATCCATATCATAGGAAGCCAGCGAAAACCCTGCCCCCAGCGTATCCAGTGTTTGCATCACATCCAGCCGGCGTTTGGCTTGGGCAGTCAGAACAATATCCGGGTCAGTGGTAAGATAGGCGTACGCACGCTCTTTACTGCGCCCCACCCGCCCGCGAAGCTGGTAAAGCTGGGACAGGCCAAACATATCTGCACGGTGGATAATAATGGTATTAGCCGTTGGAATATCAATGCCGGATTCGATGATATTGGTCGACAGTAGCAGGTCAGCCTTGCCGTCACCAAAATCGGTCATCACCTCATCCAGTTCTGCAGCAGGCATTTTGCCATGTGCGGTAAAAATCTTTAAATCCGGCACCATCTTGACCAACTTGTCATAGACCCGGTTTAAATCGGCAATGCGCGGGCAAACCACAAAGCTCTGCCCGCCTCTGAACCGTTCTCTTATCAGGGCTTCTTTCAGCACAACCGCATCCCAGCCGCCAACAAAGGTGCGCACTGCCAGCCTGTCCACAGGCGGGGTAGCGATAAGTGACATATCGCGCACGCCGGATAAAGCCAGTTGCAGCGTACGCGGTATCGGTGTGGCTGAAAGGGTCAGAACATGGACATCCCCGCGCAATTCTTTTAACCGTTCTTTTTGTGCGACCCCGAAATTCTGTTCCTCATCAATAATCAGCAAGCCCAAATGGTTGAAATCAATCGATTTGGCCAGTAATGCGTGCGTTCCGATAACCATCTGGACAGCACCATCTTTCAAGCCTTCCCTGACCTTTTGTGCCTGTTTGGGGGTCACCATACGTGAAAGGCTGGCCACCTTTACCGGAAAGCCCCTGAAGCGTTCTTCAAATAATTTTGCGTGCTGGCGTGCCAGCAAGGTGGTCGGCGTGACCAGCGCCACCTGATAGCCGGACATTGCCGCAACAAAAGCCGCACGCAAGGCCACTTCTGTCTTGCCAAAACCGACATCGCCGCAAATCAGCCTGTCTGTTGCCTGGCCGGAAGCCAGATCGGTTAGCACATCATGGATAGCCTCTAGCTGATCTTCTGTTTCATTATGGCCAAAACGGGCGCAAAACTCGGCAAACACCCCTTCTGGCGGACAAAGTGGCTCGGCTTTGGCAACCGCCCGGCTGGCCGCAATTTTAATCAGCTGATCCGCCATTTCCTTGATACGACCCTTGATACGGGCCTTGCGGCTCTGCCAGCCTACTCCGCCCAGCCTGTCCATCACCACATCACTGCTTTCCTGGCCATAGCGGCTAAGCAGTTCTATATTTTCAACAGGCAGATATAGCCGGTCACCGCCCGCATAGCGCAGATGCAAGCAATCATGTTGTGTGCCGTCCGAGGTGATGGTTTCCAGCCCTTCATACCGGCCAATGCCATGTTCGACATGTACCACCAGATCCCCTACCTCCAGCGAGGACACCTCGCGCAGAAAATTATCTGCCCGGCGTCGTCTTCCGGCAGGGCGGCTCATTTTTGCCCCGAAAATATCCTGCTCACTTAGCACCAGCGTATCGGGCGTTTCAACGCCCGTTTCCAATGGCCAAACCATCAAATAATGGTCGGGTTTATTGATTTCGGTTACGCTATCAACCTGTTGCAATGGCCTGCCCGTTTCAGCAGCAAATAATTCTGCCAGGCGCGCCCTCGCTGTATCATTACTGGCACATATCACCACAATTTTTTGCACAGCTTCTATAGTTATATGGCGGGCGGCGGCGGCAATTGGCCGGGCGTCTGTTCCGACTGTTTTATAAAAATGCGGGGCAAGGCGTGCCTTTGTATCTGGCAAATTCTCGCCATCCGGGGCAGCAAAATTATATAAAAAGCTAGCATTTTTCAGCCTATCCAGGCTAGCTATATCCTCTGCTGTTAAATACATCTCATCGGGGGGTACAGGGCGATAGATAGTCTCGTCCTTATCCGATATCGCCTCGCATCTGGCGTTATAGAAATCTGATATTTGCTCGGCCCGTGCTGTTGCAGCTGGCAGGCAATCCACGTCAAACAGACAAGGCCAGTCAGAAAAACAGCTTGATAACGGGACAAGCTCGCTATGAAGCAAACTCAGCCAATGTTCAATCCCTGGCGGTGTTTGCCCGGCCGATACCGCCTCATAAAGCGAATCCCGAGCCGATTTACCCCCGAACAGGGCAAGATATCTCTGCCGAAACTGGCTAATCACAGTCTCATCGAGGCAATATTCCGACGCCGGATGAATGGTCAGCTTGCCCACCTCGCCTTCCGAGCGTTGGCTAAGCGGATCAAATGCACGGATGCTTTCAATCTCATCGCCAAAGAAATCCAGCCGGACAGGCGGGGCAAGCGTGCTGGCAAAAATGTCCAGAATACCGCCGCGCAGGGAAAATTCACCAAATTCCCGTACCGTTTGAGTACGTATAAACCCATTTTTGGTCAAAAAATCGGTAATATCATTCTGGGCAATTTCCTGCCCCACTTCTATGGACAGGCAATTTTCGGCAAAAAAGGACAAAGGCGGCAATTTTTGCATCCAGCTATTCATAGTGGTCAATACCACTCTTTTTGGCTCGGCCGGCGCGCCCTTCTGTGCTATCTGGTGCAAGCCAGAGAGGGTTTCAATCCGTTGCGAGATAATGCCTGGATGCGGGGATACCCGGTCATAGGGCAGGCAATCCCAAGCCGGCAACAGATAGATTTCCAATGCCGGGTCAAGGGCGGCCAATGCACGCTGCATCTGTGCCATACGGGCATCATCACGCGCGATATAAACCAGCTTTCCCAACCTGGCGGCCTGCTGGGCAATCAGCAAGTGTACCGCCCCGTCTATCCCGCCATAGATCTTTTGTTTTAAATCTATATTTTTTATTAAATTCATTATGTTAAATAAGCAGGTTAAAGTTCTGACTGAAATTTTTTAATCTGTGCCAGAACAACCCCGTCCAGATTGGCAGGCGGCTGGTTATCCCCGCGCACCCAGGCAAAAATATTCGGGTCGCCCGCATCGAGCAGGGCTTGAAATTCATCCAGTTCCGCATCGGAAGAATCCGGCAAATAGCGTTTGGCAAACTGGCCAAGCAACAAATCTGTTTCTTTCATGCCGGTATAGCTGGCCCGGTAGATGAGCCGTTTGATGCGGTGGTTACGGGCGTCCTTATCGGAGGTGTTTTCAGCGGTCATTTTGCTCATCTCTTTTATTTTAAAAAGTTTTTTATCTGCCACCCCGATAATAAAGGAACTTTATGAACAGCCGTGCTGGCTCTGTCCAGTCTCTTTTGTCCAGAGGTGGCAGAAAACTCTAATTTATGGCACAATTTAAACTGGCTTGATTTAGAAACAAGTCACATTCTAACTGTTTATAGATGCCCATAGCTGGCAATATCGTAATAAAAGAGCCCTGATGCATATTCCGCGCCCGACCAGCCTGTATCGTTTGTTTGCCAGCATTTCCAGCTTGCCAGGCATTGGCCCCAAATTAGCGGCCATTATTGAAAAGCGGATTGGCGGACATTTGATTGATATTTTACGCCATTTGCCGGTTAGCCTGAATGACCGGCGCGCGCGCCCTTCTGTTGATACAGCAGAGGACGGCCAATTAGCCACGTTTGAAGTGCTTGTTCTTTCAGCCGATATTCCACCTGGTAAAACCGGCCGCCCGGCGCGCATTACCACCGAAACAAAGGGTGGCCGCCTGGAGCTGGTCTTTTTCCGTGCGCGTGCTGATTGGCTTAGGCAAAGCCTGCCCATTGGCGAAAGGCGGGTGGTCAGCGGGCGTGTAGAGCGCTTTCAGGGGCGTTTGCAAATGGCGCACCCTGATTTTATCACCCCCTTGGAAAAGGCAGGCAATATCCCCGAGATTGAACCGATTTACCCCCTTAGCGCCGGTCTCAGCAGGCGCATTTTACGCAAAGCTGTACTGGCAAGCCTCAAGGCACTGCCCGATTTAGAGGAATGGATAGACCCGCCCTTGCTGCACCGTCATCACTGGCCATCCCATAAAGCCGCCCTTGAAACTGCCCATCACCCGAAAGCCTTGTCTGATCTGACAGCCGATCACCCGGCACGCAGCCGCCTTGCCTTTGATGAGCTATTGGCCAATCAATTTGCCTTGGGTCTGTTGCGCCGGCAAACCCGAACAACCGAAACCGGTCACAGGATCACAGGCACAGGCAATCTGACCAGCGCATTGCTGCGAAATCTGCCCTTTACCCCGACGGCGGCGCAAACCCGTGTTATCGCAGAGATTAACGCCGATCAAAGCGCGGATATGCGAATGTTGCGCCTGTTACAGGGTGATGTGGGCAGTGGTAAAACCTTTGTCGCATTAATGGCGATGTTGCACGCATTGGAAGCAGGCTATCAGGCCGCCCTGCTCGCCCCGACCGAGATTCTGGCACGCCAGCATCATGCCAGCCTGACCGCTTTGTTAGCAGAAATGCAGATCAAGCCCAGCCTGTTGCTGGGCGGCATGAAGCTAAAAGAGCGTAAACAGATTGTTGAAAACATAAAAAATGGTGACTGCCAAATTATCATAGGCACGCACGCCCTGCTTTCAGAAGATATTGAATTTGCCCGTCTTGGCCTTGCAGTAGTCGATGAACAACATCGCTTCGGGGTACGCCAGCGTCTGGTTCTGGGACAAAAGGGCGATGGCTGCGATGTGCTGGTGATGACCGCAACCCCTATTCCGCGCACCCTTGCCATGACCGCCTATGGCGATTTACAGGTCTCTCGGCTAGATGAAAAACCCGAAGGCCGACAGGAGATTAACACCGCTGTGATATCAGGCGAGCGCATAGCCGAGATAGTAGAGCGTTTGCGCCGCGCCGCCGCCAACCAGCAACGCGCCTACTGGATTTGCCCGTTGGTAGAAGAAACAGACAAGCTGGATGTGGCCGCTGCAGAAGACAGACATCGCCAATTACAAGCTGTCCTGCCGGAATGCAAAATCGGCCTGGTGCATGGGCGGATGAAAACAGATGAACGCGAAGCTGCCATGTCTGCCTTTAAAGAAGGCCATAGCCAGATTTTGGTCGCCACAACGGTAATAGAGGTTGGGGTGGATGTCCCGGAAGCCAGCATTATCATTATTGAACATGCAGAACGCTTTGGCCTGGCCCAATTGCATCAATTGCGCGGCAGGGTAGGCAGAGGGGCAGAAAAATCTGCCTGTATTCTGATGTATCACCCCCCTTTAAGCGAGGCAGCACAAGCCCGGCTGAAAATTATGCGCGCGACCAATGACGGGTTTATCATTGCCGAAGAGGATTTGCGCCTGCGAGGGCCAGGCGAGGTATTAGGCCAGCGCCAGTCTGGCCTGCCGGAATTCTGTCTAGCCGATTTAGCCTTGCATGCTGATTTATTGCCGATTGCGCGCGCGCAAGCTGAGCGCATACTGGAAAAAAACCTGCCTCTGGAAGCAGCAGAAATGCAGCCCTATCTGACATTGCTTAGCCTGTTTGACCGCGATAATGCGGTGCGTTTTCTTGCCTCGGGCTAGAAGCTGGTTATGTTTTTATGATTTCTTTTTAGCTGCCTTCTTTTTCGGGGCGGTCTTTTTCTTTGCCGGAGCTTTTTTACTGGACGCAGAATTTTTGCCTGAAGCCACTTTTTTTGGCTCTGTCCTGGCAGAGGACGTCAGGGCGGGCGGGGTCACAATACCGCCAGAGACCACCAGCTTGACCGCTTCTTCAACACTCATTTCCAGATAGACCAAATCCCCTTCCGGACAGAATAGCAAAAAGCCTGAAGTAGGGTTCGGGGTTGTAGGAATAAAGACATTCATGGTTCGCGCGCTTATGCTTGTCTGCACCTCGCCCTTGGTAACGCCGGTAACAAAGCCGATAACCCATAGGCCTTTACGCGGATATTCTACCAGCACCACTTCGCGAAATGCATCCGATTGTGCTGATAAAACCGTTTCCAGAATCTGTTTTGACGCGCCATAGATAGAACGTACAACCGGCATCCTGTTCAGCAAATTCTCGCCAATACGGATAAGCCAGCGCCCTAAAAACCCCGCAGCTATCGCCCCGATAAGGGTGATGGTTACCGCCCCTACCAGTAATCCTACACCGGGTAATTGCCCTATAATCGGGGCTTTCAGGCTGATATAATCACGCAAGCCGGACGGAATAAGGCTAACAACCTGGGCATCGATAATATCAATGAATAACCAGGTAATATAAATAGTCAGCATCACCGGGGCGGTTACCAGTAGCCCGGTAAAAAACCAGCCGCGCAATCTGGCCATAACACTTATTTTTACAGGTTTTGGCGGTGTATTAAAGCCGGGCAAATTATCCATTTTTACTTCCATCTAAAAGTCGTCTTTCGGGGGTTGATATTGACCATCTTCATATAATAATGCAAGCAGAAGAGATAGTGGGCAAAAAAGCTAAAAGTATAAAAATACCTAAATGAGTTTGGCATGACATCTTCTCTTTCTTCTATGGAACAGCTTTTATCGATTATGCAGGCCTTGCGCGACCCTGAAACAGGCTGTCCCTGGGATATCAAACAGGATTTTTCCACCATTGCCCCCTACACTATCGAGGAGGCCTATGAGGTAAATGAAGCCATAGCGACAGGCGATATGGATAAAATCTGTGACGAGCTGGGCGATTTACTGTTGCAAGTCGTCTTTCATGCCCAAATCGCCGCAGAGCAGGACAGCTTTACCTTTGCCGATGTCGCACAAGGCATTTCTGATAAGATGATACGCCGTCATCCCCATGTTTTTTCAGACGGCAATGCCGGGACTGATGGGGAAGTACGCAAAAACTGGGAGCAAATCAAAAAAGAGGAACGCGCACAAGAGGGTGAAGGCGCGGCCAGCCTGTTATCCGGTATTGCGGTAACATTGCCAGCGATGGTACGGGCATCAAAGCTACAAAAACGGGCAGCAAATGTTGGTTTTGACTGGCCAAACCTGGAGGCTGTTGTAGAAAAACTGCATGAAGAAACAGGCGAACTGTTAGCCCAGTGGCAAGAGGATAAAACAGATAAAAACAGGCTAAAAGAAGAGATAGGCGACATTTTATTTGTGGCGGCCAATCTGGCGCGCAAGGTGGGCGTTGACCCTGAAACATCCCTGATTGAAACCAACCGCAAATTTGAACGCCGCTTTCATTACATCGAAAACGCGCTGGCAGAACAAAATATCCCTATCGAAGAAGCTGGTCTGGAAAAAATGGACAGCCTATGGGATGCCGCCAAAAAAGAGGAAAATAATTGAGGCTCTTGTTCAAACAGACCAGACAAAATCAGCTAATTCCTGCCAGATAACAGCAGAAGGCGCAGCCAGCAACACCCCTTTATCGCCTGGCTGATAGGGTGAGCCGGCAGGGCCCAGACGCACATGATGGCCCAATGCCTGCATCACCATCACCACCGGCACACTATCCCAATAGGTCAGCTTGCTATGCATCAGATAGTCAGATGTAGCGCAGGCAATATTCATGGCTTCTACTCCGGCAGAGCCTACATGAAACCGACCTTTCAAGGTTTTTAATTTCTCGCGCACCCTATCGCGAATATCGATAGGAAAGCCCATGGCATTCATATTGCCGCGCATTTCATCCAGCTTTTTATCCTGACCGGAATAGGAACATTCTCGGCCTTCTCCATTTTCTGCTATATAGCGCGGCCTCTGGCCATGATGGGCGATAACCGCCTCGCCGCTGAGCGGTTTATAAATCCAGGCAGCAACCGGCTGGCCATCAAATAACAAGCCAAGCATGGAACAAAACTGTTCGTCCCCCTTGACAAAATTGCGGGTGCCATCCAGCGGGTCAATTGTCCAGACATAGCCGCTTTCCAGCGCCTCTGGCAAGCCATGCAGAGCGGTATTTTCTTCGGCAACAACGCGCGCTTCGGGAAGTAGATTTTTTAAACCGGCTATCAGGTGTTTTTCTGCCTGTCTATCGGCAATGGTTACAAAATCTGTATCAGAGGCCTTGGTGTCGACATCTTTTTTATCCAGATTACGGAAATGCGGTAAAATATCTTCCCGCCCGACCTGAATAAGCAGTGTCAGAATATCCTGATCAAAATGAGCGGTATTTACCGGGCTATGCCTAGCTGTCATCACCATCCAGCCCTTGCAGGTCAACTGTGCCTGCCGGCATGATGGTAGAAACAGCGTGTTTATAGACAAGCTGGATATGGCCTTCGCGTTTCAGCAGGATGGAATAGCTGTCAAACCAGGTAATTACCCCTTGTAATTTTACGCCATTCACCAGAAAAATAGTCACAGAAATATGCTGTTTTCTGATCTGATTCAGAAAAATATCCTGTAAATTTTGTCCTTTATCCATTTTTACCTCTCATTGTTTTTATTCTTATGTCTGATGGGGTTTTAAGCGATATCCCCTGTTGCATAGCGCAAATAATCCTCACGCAATGCCGCACTTATCCTGCCTATTTTTCCATCGGCAATTTTCCGGTCATCAATCTGTATAACAGCTGTAACAATAGAGGTTGCGCTGGTAATAAAAACTTCCTGTGCGGCCAGCATTTCTGCCACATCGAAATTACGCTCAACCATTTTTAGCTGATGCTCTTGGGCAATTTTTTGAACCGATTGGCGCGTTATACCATTTAAAATATTTTCATTGGCCGTGCGGGTCACTAGCTCTCCTTCTGTATTTACTATCCACACATTGCTGGAAGACCCCTCGGAAACACTGCCATCAGGCATCACTAAAATCGCTTCAAATGCCCCTGCCTCGGCAGCGCGCTGTTTGGCCAGACAATTTGGCAATAGTTGAATGGTTTTTATATCACGCCGTGTCCATCTCTCATCTGCCAGCGTAATGGCGGCAACCCCCATTTGGCCAGGCATAGGCGGGCTGGCAAGATGTTTGGCGGTCATTACCATTGCAGGCCAGCTGGCAGCTGGGAATTTATGATCGCGTCTGGCAACCCCGCGCGTTATTTGCAGGTAAATAGAGCCATGTTGCAGATGGTTTAACCGGATCATCCGTGTCATCACCACCCGCAATGCCGGTTCAGTTATCGGAATATCAATCTGTATGGATTTCAGTGAGTTATAAAGTCTTTTTATATGGCCATCATAATCTACAAACTGGCCATTTAGCACCATCACCACCTCATAAACGCCATCCCCGAACTGATAGCCCCTATCCTCGATATGAACAGCTGCCTGATGATGGGCAAGATATCGGCCATTTACATAAGCGACCCGTGACATGATGTGCAATACCCCTTTTTTATTGGCTATATTATCTATGGTTTAGTCAGACAGGATAGATTCCGCGCGGCTGGCCTTGCCCGGAGCGGCAAATAACACCACCCTGTCCCCGGCTTCGATTACTGTATCCCCTCTGGCAGCGATAACCACATCATCGCGCAGAATGGCGCCGATAGCGACCCCTTTTGGAATACGTGATTTACGAAGCGGCTGCCCGACCAAAGGCGAGGTAGGCAGAGCTTCTGCTTCCAACACCTCTCCCAGTCCTTCTACCACGGAATGCACATCCAGAATGCGCCCGCGCCGGATATGTTCCAGAATAGAGGAAACCGTAATTTGCGGCGGGTTAATCACCGCATCCACACCAAGGGCGCTGATCAATGGCACAAAGCCGGGCATATTCACCAGGGCTACGGTATGTAATGCGCCCATTCTTTTGGCCAGCAAGGCAGATAGGATGTTTACCTCATCATCATTGGAAACCGCCACAAAGGTTCCAGCTGTATTCGCCCCGGCTTCCTTTAGAATATCGGCTTCCAGCGTATTGCCCCAGATAACGCTGGTTTTTTGCAATTGTTCGGCAATTTTTCGGGCGCGGGTGCGGTCGCGTTCAATAATATGCACCTGGGCGTCATCACTGCTCATTTCAATATTTTGTGCCAGTAATGTTCCGATATTTCCGCCCCCGGAAATTACAATCGAATGGGATTGCTCTTCTGTATGGCCAAAGCTGGCCATCGCCCGGGCAGCGTGTTTTTCATCACAGACAAAATACACCCTGTCTTCGGGCTGCATCATATCTGTTCCGTCACGCGGTACGATCACCTGGTTCTCGCGGATAATCGCAACAATCGTCATGCCAAGGCCTGGAAACAAATTGGTCAGATGCCTGATCGGGGTCGCCAAAATAGGGCAGTTTTCCTTGCATAAGACGCCTATCAGCTTGATTTTATTTTCCGCCATATCCTTAACATCAAAGGCACCTGGCAATTGCAATTGGCGCCCTACAGCTGCCGAAACCTCGCGTTCGGGTGAGATGATATAATCAATGGGCAAATTCTCGCGGCTATAAAGCTGGCCAACCTTTGGGTCGAGATAGGCACGCGAGCGAATACGCGCGATACGGGTCGGGGTTTCAAAAATCGTATGAGCAACCTGACAGGCGACCATATTGATTTCATCTGACTCCGTCACTGCGATCAGCAATTCTGCGTCTTTCAGCCCGGCTTGTGCCAGAATATCGGGATAGGAGGACATCCCCTCAACCGCACCGACATCGGCCTGTTCGGTCAGCCTTTGCAGCTTGTCCGGGTCAATATCAATGACTGTTACATCATTTTGTTCTGCCGACAAATGGCGGGCAATCGCACTGCCAACAATCCCCGCACCACAAATAACGATTTTCATGAAAAACCTGCCCTTTTAAAGAATAGTTTTATTCTGCCAGCATATACCCTGCTGCCCGGATATATGAAGAGGCAGCAATCTTATTCCACTCTTTGAGGATAGTTTGATATTCCCTCTGTTTTGTTATGCCGTAATCTGAATATTTTCGCAAATCCTTGCGTACAGCCTCTTTTCCTTTGGCCGCTTTTGCCTGGCCAGCCCTAATTGTCTGCCTCGACTTTCAAGGATTTTAACTTGCGATGCAGGGCAGAGCGTTCCATGCCAATAAATTTTGCCATTTGCGAGATATTGCCTTCAAATTTCTGCAGCTGGGAGTGCATATATTCACGCTCGAACAGCTCGCGTGCCTCTCGAAGCGGCAAGGACAGGCTATGCTGCAATATCTGATTAGCCCCGCCTTCCGAAGGACCCGATAACAGCTCGGCTGGCAAGCCATCCAGCCCAACCACCCCGTTTTCCGGCTTTTCATTCAAAATCAGAATGGTTTCAATAACATTGCGCAGCTGGCGCACTGAACCCGGCCAGTCATAAGAGCGCATCGCATTGACCAAATCATCGCCCAGCACAATCGGTGACCGGCCTAATTTGCGTGCACATTCCTCGACAAAATGGCGGGCAAGCTGGCTGATATCCTCGCGCCGTTCTGCCAAACCGGGTACTGTCATGGAAACAACCCCCAACCGATAATATAAATCTTCTTTCAAATTCCCGTTTTCTATGGCAGCGGCCAAATCCTGAGAGGAGGCAGAGATAATGCGTACATCTGTTGTTACCGGGTCTGTGCCGCCTACCCGGCGAAAGGTTTGCTCGGCAACCGCGCGCACCAGACGGCTTTGTGTTTCCAGTGGCAAATCGCATAGCTCGTCAAAATAGAGCGTGCCGCGATGGGCTTGTTCAAACAGGCCAACAATACGCCGCCCGGAGGCCAGCATTTCCGATCCAAAAAGCTCAGTATCGGCATTTTCCGCACTAATTCTGGCACAATGAGCGACCACAAACGGACCGTCCTTGCGGGCAGACTGGGTATGTATAAGACGGGCGACCACTTCCTTGCCCGACCCGCCAGGCCCTGCAATCAAAATACGGCTGGCGGTATTTGCGACCTTTTCTATGGTGGTACGCAGCTGTTTTATCTGGGCGGATTGACCGACCAGACTAAGCTGTTCAACTGCCCCGCTTTGTTCGCGCAATTCAGCATTTTCGCGTGCCAGCCGACTTTGTTGCAAGGCGCGGCGTACAGTCAGCAATAACCTTTCTGCTTTAAAGGGTTTTTCAATAAAATCATGGGCACCATTTTGAATAGCCTGAACAGCTGTTTCAACATTGCCATGCCCGGAAATCATCAAAACAGGCACTTCGGGATAGAGGTTCTGACACCAGTTCAGGACTTCCAGCCCATCCATATCCGAATCCCGCATCCAGATATCGAGGATAATGCAGGATGGCGGACGCGAGGTGATAACCGCCCGCGCTTCTTCGGCATTGGCAGCCTGAACCGTCAGATATCCTTCATCTTCCAGCGTCAGGCTGATTAGAGAGCGGATATCTGGCTCATCATCGACGACAAGAATTTCTTCATTCATGTCCAAACCCTCTATGCATCATTATTTTCAGGATTACAGGGCAATGTCAGCTTCACAATCGCCCCCTGCTCATGGTGATTGGATAGGAAAATCTGCCCGTCATGGTCTGAAATAATTTTTTGCGCTATCGCAAGGCCAAGCCCGGTACCCTTGTTGCGGGTGGTAACATAGGGCTCCAGATAGCGCTCCACATCTTCGCCGGCAAAGCCGCTGCCATAATCGCGGATGGTGATAGTGGCATTTTCCGCCTCCTGTGCCACCGCGACTTCTATACGCAGAATTTGCGCCCCGTCCTCCTTGGGCTGACCGGTTTGGGTTTCCTGCATATTTTCAATTGCATTTTTCATCAAATTGGTCAGCATTTGGCGCATCAGACCAGCATCAGCCTGTACCCATATTGGTGTGGCATTTTCTGGCAGGTCAAAGACCAGATCCAGATTGGCATAGGTTTGCAACAGGGTTTGCTGTTCTTGTACCAGCCGGCATAAATCTGTCTTTTTCAGAACAGGGGCAGGCATTCTGGCAAATTTTGAGAATTCCTCCACCATACGGCCAATATCGCCAACCTGACGGCTGATAATGGTCATATATTCATCGAATTTCTTACCCTCTTCTGTATCTTCGGGCCGATATTTTTTCATCAGCCTGTCTGTGGCAAGGGCAATCGGCGTTAGAGGGTTTTTAATTTCATGGGCAATACGCCGGGCGACATCTGCCCATGCCGCTTTACGCTGGGCAGCCAGAAAATCGGTAATATCATCAAAGGTCAGCACATAGCCAACCAGCCGACCCTCGACCCGTTCAGATACCAGCCTGACGCGCAATGTTTGCGTTCGCCCGCGCCCGCGCAATATTATTTGCTGTTCACAATGGGCGCGCCTTTGCACCGATAGCTGATCAAATATCGGCTTGAACTCTGGCTGAATATCGATCAGCTTCTGGCCTATCAGCCCTTCCAGATCCCTGTCCAGCAAGCTGCAAGCTGCCTGATTTGGCAAGGTTATTATCCCTTTTTTATCCAGCCCTATTACGCCGGACGTTACCCCGCCCAGAACCGCTTCGGTAAATTCACGCCGTGCATCCAGCTGTTTATTGGCTTCGACCAATTGCTCGCGGCTGTTGGACACTTCATCCAGCATCCCGTTAAAGCTGATACCCAGACGGGCTATCTCGTCCATATTATCAATTTCGGGCACACGCTGTTTTAAATTACCAGAGCGCACCTGTTCTGCCACACCGATAATACTGACCAATGGCTCGACAATGGAATTGGCCAGCGTTAGCCCTATCCAGAGCGCAGATAAAACCAGCAACAGCGCCACAACAAAAAACATCACCGCAAAGGAAATTTGTAAATCAAATTGCCGTAAGCCAAGTGATTGATATTCATTGACCGCCAGCTGTGTCCTGTCCAGCGCAGAAAGCACATTCGCATCGACAAACCGCCCAACCATCAAATAAGCATCAACAAAACTGTTCAATTTTACAATGGCTTGTATCTTGTTGTTATCTTCCGGGGTTATGATAATAACATCCCCCTCGCGTGCCTGATCCAGCAACGCACCGTCAATTTTGGAAAAGCTGATAGCAAAGGCAAATTGGGATTTGGCCTTGATACGCCCTGCCCCATCGACGATCACGCTTTCGGATAAATTACGCAAGACAGTTTGATTGGACAGATATTCATTTAATAATTTTTGATTATTTACCAGCCGAGGGGCTTCACGGTTAATATCATTAGCCATTGTCAATATCTGGCCGCGCACTGAACGGGCGTGTTCTTCAAAATAGGCACTCGCAACTTCAACTGATTCATTTACGGCTGTTGAAATCCTGTCTGCAAACCAGCCACGCAGGGAATAATCGATGAGTGAGACCGCAAATAATGCCACCAATATAGAGGGAATAGCTGTAATAAGGCCAAACAGCATCACCAGCCGTAAATGCAATTGTGCGCCGGCCAGGCGTTGCTTTCGTTCATGCCATAAGCGTAATAATTGCCTGCCCACAAAAAAGGCCAGCATCAATAATAATAAAATAGCGAAAAAAATAACCGCAGATAGCCGATTGGACTGGGTGCTGATATCGCTTACCTTGCCAAGCGACAAAAAGACCGTCAGGCCAATCACAAAGGCCAGCACCAGCATAATATAGCCAATATGGTCGCGCGACAGACGATTGCGCAGCCGTTGCCACAGGCTGTTTTCTGTTTGCGCCCTGGCTGGCGGATATGGGGTTTTGGCCTCTGCCATAGCGGGGTTACTGCCCTTTCTGGCCGCGATTGCGGTATGGTTCACGCTTGCTTGGAATATTCAACTCTTTGATTTTTTTGCGCAAGGTATTTCGGTTCAGCCCTAAAATATGCGCTGCCTTTATCTGATTTCCAGCAGTATGATACAGGGTTTCCATAATAAGCGGCTTTTCGACTTCCGCCAATATCCTGCCATGCAACCCCGGGACAGGGCTGGCATCCCCTGTGGCGGCAAAATAGCGTTCAATATGCTGGCTAAACATATCGGTTAAATTGCTCTCGCCCTCTGGCTGGCTGGCAGGTTCTGCCTTGCCGGTTTGGCTGATTTCCTGTGCTATGATAGCAGCAGAAAGACTTGCTTGCGGGGCGCTTAGGAACAGCCTTTTCAGGATGAGCTCCAATTCCCTGATATTGCCTGGCCATTCATACCCCTGTAAGGCAATAACAGCCTCTTCATCAAGCGTTTTTTCTGCGCCCAGCTCTTCGGTAAGGCGCGCGCATAATAAATGGGCAATTTGCGGGATATCTTCTGCCCGCTCGCGCAAGGGCGGCACGAAAAGTACTGCTACAGAAAGTTCAAAAAACAAATCTTCACGAAACAGCCCTTGCTCGACCAGAGCCTGAAGATTGACAGCTGTTCCAGCCACAATGCGCAGCTGATTTCCTGGCAGGGACAGCGCGGCCTGATCGCTATTTTCGATAAAGCGGGCCAGCTGCATCTGGGCAGAGGCGGAAAGCAATTCGATATGATTGATAAATACCATGCCGGCACTGCGCCGGGTCAGCAGACCGGACAAGCCAAATAAGGCCTCTTCATGGCGAGCTTCTTCCAGCTGAGAGAGATTTATCGCCTCAAAGCTGTCTTGCGCATGGGGACCCATTTCATGCAGGGTTTTGGCAATGGTCTGCTTGCCAGAGCCAATATCCGCCTTTATCAATACCGGCATATTTTGGCCAGACAGGCGGGTCAGTAGCTTAAAGCTCATCTGCATGGCAGGAGATTTTCCCATCAGGGCTATCGGCAATTGTCTGGGCAGACTCAATGCCGGTTTTTGTAACGCCTGGCCAGGCGGGTCTGCTGTCACGGCACGGGCAACTACATCTATCAGCTGTTTCAGCTCAAATGGCTTGGGCAGATAGTCAAATACACCGCTTTGCCGCGTCTTTATCGCGGTTAGCAAATTGGCACGCGCGCTCATCACAATAATGGTTAGATCGGGGCGTTTTTCCTGTAATCTGGGCAATAGTTCCAGCGCGTCTCCATCGGGAAAGCCGACATCGGTTATCAGTACATTTCCTCGCCCGGAGGTAGTTATATCCCATAAACCGGCAATGGTGGTTGCAGCGCCTACCTGATAACCCTGACGCGATAATGCCTGAACAATGACCGTACGAACGGTTTTATCATCATCTGCGACGATTATTTGTGCCGGACGCGATTTCATCTCTTCCTCTCACCTGCTGCATTGGCTTCGATATAGGATTGCGTAATCGGCAAATTCAGCGTGAAAACCGAGCCTTGCGGCGTGGATTGCATGGCAATCGCCCCGCCATGATCGGCAATTACCGATGCCACCATCGCCAGCCCCAATCCAGAGCCGTTGGATTTACCAGATACAAAGGGTTCAAAAATATGGGCTTGCAAATCATCCGGCACACCCTTGCCACTATCGGCAATCGCAATTTGCAAGGGCAGATGTATCAGCTTGCGGCTATTTTCAGTGGTCACATAGCGGGTCAGCGAATAGCTGGTTTGCACACTTAAATGATCGCCTTCTGCGGTAGCTTCCGAGGCATTTTTAAACAGATTGATAAAACATTGAACCAGCAATTCCCTATCGGCCTGAATATCGGGCAAGGACGGATCATAGGAACGTTTTATCTCCAGATGCCGGCCAAAGGATGCAGCGGTAATTTTCAGGCAATGGTCCAGTACTTCATGGATATTGACTGTTTCAAAACGTACAGGCGCATCAGAAGATAGATTTTCAATCCGTTGTAATAGTGAGGTTATTCGGTCGGCTTCGGAAACAATCATGTGGCTAAGCTCTTGCTGGGCTTCCGGTATTTCCATTTCCAGAAGCTGGGCCGCCCCTTTAATGCCTGCCAGAGGGTTTTTAATTTCATGTGCCAGCAAGGCTGACATACGGGACATGGACAAAGCGGCCCCCTTGAAATTTTGCTGGGTGGCAAGCTGTTCTGCGCCTGTACGCTCTTGCAGGGTCATCAAAATCACCGGCGCGGCATAATGGGGCAAGGAAAATGGCACAAGCTGAATACTTGCCCCCTTTAGCCCGATGCGCGGCCCGATAAAGGTCACTGATTTATCTTCTACCGAACTGCCAGATTGGCGTGCCCGGCGGATAAGGGAAAATACCTGGCTATCCGGGGCAATTAGCCTGTCCAGCGATGTCCCGGCCAAAATCGACAGGCTGCTCTTGAAAAAATGCTCACCGGCATGGTTCAGCCAGATAAATTTATCTTCGGCCTCCAACAAGACAACCGGAAAAGGCAGAACATCCATCACCTCTGCTAGCGGAAAAGTGGCATTATCGCTTTGGATAGGTAAATAGCCTGTCATTTCAGAGGCCATCTTTATTATCCGTTCCTTTAACTGTTCTATGCCGCATCACAGGCCACCTGCTCAAAATAGCGCGCGAGGCCAGCAAATACCGGCTCTGCTGTTTCGGATTGGGTAACTATCGCTCTTAAATCATCTGATGCGGGCAGATAATCGCAATAGGCAGCCAGATGTTTGCGGGCTAGGCGCAACCCCTTAGTGCCATAATCGCTAAGAAGCATATCCAGATGCTGGCAGATGAGCAAATAGCGAGCAGCCATATCCGGGCAATCACGAACCGGCCTATCTGCCAGAAAATCAGCGATTTGTGCCAGTAGCCAGGGCTGGCCTTGCGCGGCTCTGCCTATCATCACCCCATGCGCCCCGGAGTAAGAAATTGCTGTTTTGGCTATTTGTGGCGAGGTTATATCGCCATTAGCCAGAACAGGAATAGAAACAGCCTCGACCACCCGGGAAATTTCCGGCCAGTTAGCCGCCCCTTTATACATCTGGGTACGGGTACGGCCATGGATGGTAACCAGACAAATGCCGCTTTCCTGCGCGACATAGGCAATTTCCGGGGCGTTGCGATGGGTATCATCCCAGCCAAGCCGGGTTTTCAGGCTGACAGGCAGGCTAACCGCATTTGCAACCGCTGAACAAATCTCGCCAGCCAGCACCGGCTCTTTCATCAGGGCAGAACCAGAAGCACGGCCAGTGACTTTTTTGGCCGGACAGCCCATATTGATATCAATCAGGCACGCGCCCATCTGCTCGGCCATTTTTGCAGCCTCTGCCATCATTTCAGGATCCCAGCCAGCAATTTGTATCGCCACCGGAGCTTCGGCACGGGCATCAAATTGCAATTTTTTCATCTCGGCACGGACATCTCTCAGCATCGTATGGCTGGCCACCATTTCCGAGACAACCAAACCGCCCCCGCTTCGCCGAACCATTGTGCGAAAAGCGCGATCGGTAATGCCGGACATTGGCGCCAGCACCACATCGGCCAGACTATCCTGTTCTTGCCGGTTTAAAATCTGATCCAGACAACCCATCGCGCAAAATGCCTAAAATATATGACAATTCCCAAAAACGCCTAAATTATAGGCATTTCTGGACTGGATGACCAGCTTTTAATCTCTTTCATGTTCAGATAGACATATCTTGCGCTTGGCGCCGGCTATAGGCACACTCTAAGCATTATGCACCAATTTTGCCTATGCCAATTTAATCGATATCGATATTAGTCTTTGAAAGCCTTTCGGATATGCCATCTGCCCCCTCCTCCAACGCTAGACTGGATATTATTTTACTGGCAGCCGGTACAGGGCAACGCTTTTCGCCAGAGGCCTCCGGCCTGCCAAAGCAATTTCAGAAATTGCAGCAGAAATCACTAATATCCCATTGCCTGGATCAGTTTTTATCCTGGCCAAGATGCGGGAAAATTATTCTGGTTCTGCCGCCGGATATGGCAAATGATTTACCCCCTGCGATTAAAGATGCGCTTGCTGCTTACACCGGTAGGGTAGCTATCATAGCTGGCGGGGTAAGCCGGGCAGAATCTGCACTGAACGGCCTGATAGAACTGGATAGGGCAGAAGAAAAAAGCAGATATGTTGCTATTCATGATGCGGCGCGCCCGCGCCTGTCGCACCGCTTGCTGGACGCGCTGAAATCGGCACTGGATGATGGGGCAGAAGGCGTTATCCCTGTTCTGCCTGTCAGCGATACTATCCGCCAGAAAACATCCGATAACCCGATGGCCGGTAGCAGGGTTGTTGACAGAAACAGCCTGATGCGGGTGCAAACCCCGCAAGCCTTTCAAACCGGGCGTATTCTGGCTGCCCATCAAAAGCTGGCTAATGCAGAAAATAAAGCCAGCTTTACAGATGACGCGATGATAGCCGAAGCCGATGGCGCAAAAATAACGCTGATAACCGGCGATGAAGCATTGAAGAAAATTACCTATGCCGAAGATTTAACCGCGATGAGACAAGAGATGAGCCAAATGGAAACCCGCACTGGCAGCGGCTATGATGTGCATAAATTCAGCGATGAAAAAAAAGGCCCTATTATGATTTGCGGCATATCGATACCTCATCCAAAAGGATTGCTGGCCCATTCTGACGGGGATGTTGGCCTGCACGCGCTATGTGATGCGATATTTGGTGCATTGGGGACAGGCGATATTGGTCATTTTTTTCCGCCTTCCGAGGCAAGATGGAAAGAGGCAGCATCGGATCAGTTTTTAAAATTTGCCAGCGATAGCGTAAAAGAAGCAGGCGGGCGCATTATCCATCTGGATGTCACACTGATTTGCGAGCGGCCGAAAATAGGCCCCTATCGCGAACAGATGAAAGACAGGCTGGCCGAAATTACCTGCCTTGCCAGCAGCCGGATATCGGTAAAAGCGACCACCAGCGAAGGGCTGGGCTTTACCGGCAGACAAGAAGGCATCGCGGCGATGGCACAAGCCACACTCAGCCTGCCCGCAACAGAATAAGCCAGAGATAGAATATAAGAGCAGATATGCCGCTATTTTTGAAAAAAATATTATGTTTTATCGCCACATTGGGGCCGATAGGTTTTCTGCCTGCCCCGGGAACAGCCGGGTCACTGGCCGCACTGATTGCCGGATGGTTTATCGCCTCGCACAGTTTTGCTGCCCTTGCACTGGCCACCCTTGCCGCCCTTCTTGTCGGCGTTTTGGCCAGCCAGATATATAGCCAGATGACCAATAAAAAGGATGCCTCGGAGGTAATTATTGACGAGGTAGCCGGGCAATGGGCTGTCCTGCTGACTATCGCGCCCATGATTGACGGAGCGATTTACTGGTATGGCGCTGCCTTTATCCTGTTTCGTTTTTTTGATATCACGAAGATTGGCCCTGTAGGGATGGCGGAAAGGCTGGAAGGCGGTATCGGCATTATGGCTGATGATATTGTCGCAGGCGGGCTGGCAGGGATGTGTTTGCTGGCCATGCAATTTGCATTTTATGCGATGTAGGTATTTCCTTTTTAAAAACGGAGGGGATGGATGACACAAATACTTGCCCGGAAGACCATTGAAACAGCAATAGATGCGGGCTGGATGATATGCACGATAGAAAGCTGTACAGGCGGGATGGTATTTGCTGCCCTGACCGATATTGCCGGCTCTTCTGCGGTGATGGATAGAGGCTTTGTAACCTATAGCAATCAGGCCAAACAGGAAATGGTCGGCGTTTCAGGCGATACGCTAGAGGCCTTTGGCGCGGTATCCGAGCAAACCGCCACAGAAATGGCCTTGGGCGGCATAGCCCATAGCCGGGCAGATATCAGCCTGGCCATCACCGGCATTGCAGGGCCAAGCGGGGGAAGCGCGGAAAAGCCTGTTGGTCTGGTCTGGATGGCGGTTGCTACCAAACAGGGGGTTCACCAGGTTAAACGCTTTGATTTTTCAGGGGATAGAAATGGAGTTCGCCAACAGGCGCTCGTAGCAGGCCTTGAGCTTATCCATGCCGGCTTGCCGAAGAGCCGGGCGCGGTAATCTGGCCGCGATACAGGCTATCTGCCCGCAGCTCAAACGCCCGAACCATGCGTCTTACCGCTTCGGTAAACAGGCTTTCAATAACGGTTTGCAGTAGCCGAGACTTAAATTCAAAATCGACATAAAAATCGATAATACAGCCCTCTTCATGCTCGATAAATTGCCATTTATTGGTCAGATATTTAAACGGGCCTTCTGCATATTCCACCTCAATCGATAGTGCCTCTCTATTCATTTTGACATAGGAGGTAAAGCTTTCGCGAAACATCTGAAAGCCGATAATAAGGTCTGCAACAAGCATTTCCGGTGTTTTTGAGCGGATACGGGCAGCCACGCACCAGGGCAGAAACTCCGGATAGCGCTGAACATCTGCGACCAGGTCAAAGAGCTGTTCGGGTTTATGTGCCAATACCCGTTTTTCGCTATGCGTTGTCATGGGCTCTTTTCTGACTGTCCGAGGTTGAGGAAAGCTGGCTGAGACGCTGAGCTCTAAGCTGGGCAAAATCTGCATCTGCATGATAGGAAGAGCGGGTCAGAGGCGTGGAAGCCATCATTAAAAAGCCCTTTTTTTTCCCTGTCTCGGCATAGGCGGTAAATTGTTCGGGGGTTACGAACCTGTCAACAGCGGCGTGTTTGGGTGTGGGCTGCAAATATTGACCAATGGTCATGAAATCCACATCTGCTGCGCGCAAATGATCCATCATCTGATAGACCTCCTCATCGCTTTCCCCCAGCCCGACCATAATACCGGATTTGGTAAAGATAGTCGGGTCAAGTGCCTTGACCTGGCGCAACACCTCCAGTGAATGGGCATAGCGTGCCCCTGGCCGGATAGGCTTATATAAGCGTTCCACTGTTTCCATATTATGGTTAAACACATCCGGCCGGGCAGCTGCCACCACCTCTACCGCCCCCGGCTTGCGCAAAAAATCGGGGGTAAGAATCTCTATGGTGGTGACAGGCGATGCAATCCGAATAGCCTTTATGGTTCGGGCAAAATGATCTGCCCCGCCATCGCTTAAATCATCTCTGTCAACAGAGGTAATCACCACATGTTGCAAGCCAAGCCGGGCGACCGCCAGCGCGACATTATCCGGCTCATGCGGGTCAAGCTGATCCGGCTTGCCAGTGGCAACATTGCAAAAAGCGCAAGCGCGGGTGCAAATAGAGCCTAAAATCATCATGGTGGCGTGTTTTTGTGACCAGCATTCGCCAATATTCGGGCAAGCGGCCTCTTCACATACAGTGACCAAATCCAGCTCGCGCATTAATTTTTTGGTTTCGGTAAAGGCGCCCGCCTGCGGGGCTTTTACCCGCAACCAGTCAGGTCGGCGCGGCTGGGGCCGGTCTTCATTGCGACGTTTTTCCGGGTGACGCTCTGCGCCTTTGGTCAAATTTGGTGACGGCATAAGTGTTTCTTATTCCCTCAAGCATCAAAGCAGATAAGTTTGGTGTTTCTTAACCCTGACAGCCAGTGCCGAATTACGGTCATAGCATAGCCAGCCCATCAGGGCTATTGCCTCTTTTAAAAATGAATAGCCCGTCCATAGGCATCCAAAACCGATTCATGCATCGCCTCTGACAAGGTCGGGTGTGGGAAGATAGTCTGCATCAATTCTGCTTCGGTTGTTTCCAGGCTTTGAGCAATAACATAGCCCTGAATTAGCTCGGTCACTTCCGGGCCTATCATATGCGCCCCCAGCAATGCCCCGGTCTTTTCATCAAAGATGGTTTTAATCATCCCCTCATCATCGCCAAGGGCAATTGCCTTGCCATTGCCAAGAAAGGGAAATTTACCAACCTTAATCTTATAGCCTTTGGCACGGGCAGCCGCTTCGGACAGGCCAACCGATGCAATTTGCGGGCGGCAATAAGTACAGCCCGGCACCATATCTGCTTGCATGGTATGCAGATTTTTTTGCCCGGCAATGGCTTCCACACATAAAATCCCTTCATGGCTGGCTTTATGGGCAAGCCATGGCGCACCTGTAATATCACCAATAGCATATAAGCCAGGCTCGGCTGTACGCATCATCGCATCTGTTTTGATGTGGCCGCGATCCAGCTCAACCTTTGTGCCTTCCAGACCCAGCCCTTCGCTATTGCCGGTAATCCCGACCGCCATAATTACCTTGTCTGCGGCAAGTTTTTGGCTCTTGCCGCCTATTTCCACCTCGGCTGTTACCCCGTCCTTGGCAGAGGTTAATTTTTGCAATTTCGCCGAAGTATGGATAGCGATCCCTCTGGCGGTAAAGGCTTTATGGGCGAGAGCAGAAATCTCTTCATCCTCGGCATTCAGGATACGATCCAGGGCTTCTATAATCGTCACTTCTACGCCCATATCGGCATAAAAGCTGGCAAATTCCACCCCGATCGCACCTGAGCCCACCACAATCAGGGATTTTGGCATTTGTGATGGCACCATAGCCTCTTTATAGGACAGAATATTTTTGCCATCTGTTTCCAGACCCGGAATTTGCCGGGCGCGCGCGCCTGTCGCCAAAATTACGTGGGCAGCCTGTATTGTCTGGCTATCTGTTTTCTGGCTATCCTTGCCAGATATTTCCACCACCCAGTTTGCACCGGACCTGGCGCCCAGCCTGGCGCTGCCCTCTATGACAGTGACCTTGTTTTTTTTCAGCAAATGCGCCACACCCGAAGAAAGCCGCGCCGCCACTTTACGCGAACGGCTGACCACCTTTTCCAGATTGACCTTTACCTCGCCTGTTACTTCAATCCCAAAATCAGACATATGTGCCAGATTATGGCGCATTTCTGCGGCACGAAGCAGGGCTTTGGTAGGAATACAGCCCCAATTCAGGCAGATACCGCCCAGATGCTCGCGCTCGATAACCGCTACCGATTTTCCCAGTTGGCTGGCACGGATAGCCGCCACATAGCCGCCTGGCCCGCCACCAATAACCACAATATCAAAAGATTTCATCTGCATAGCTTTACGCCCTTATCATTCTTTCAGGTTTGCCTGAGCCGTGCTTGCTTACAACAGCATGGTCACCGGGTTTTCAATTGCCCCTTTAAAGGCTTGCAACCATTTTGCACCGACCGCGCCATCCACAATACGGTGGTCGGCAGACAGGGTCACGCTCATCACTGTAGCAATCGCTAAATCATCCCCGCGCACAACCGGCCGCTTTTCGCCTGCCCCCACAGCCAAAATAGCGGCTTGTGGCGGATTGATGACGGCGGCAAATTCCTTGATCCCGAACATACCGAGATTGGAGATGGTAAATGTTCCCCCGCTATATTCAGACGGGTCAAGCTGGTTATCACGGGCACGTTTAGCCAGATCAGCCGAGGCGCTGGCGATAGCCGACAGGCCAAGATGGTTAGCAGAGCGAATAACAGGGGTGACCAGACCGCCATCAACCGCAACCGCGATACAGATATCGGCATCACTAAAATAGCGGCATCCTTCTGCTTCAAAATAGCCATTTACCTCTGGTACAGCAATAAGGGCGGCAGCGGCTGCCTTTACCACCATATCATTGACAGAAATTTTCACCCCTTCAGGGGCGGCGTCATTTAACGCCTTTCTGGCTTGCAGTAATGTATCGATTTCACATTCCACCGTCAGATAGAAATGTGGGGCGGTCTGTTTGGATTGCTGCAGGCGTTCTGCAATCACCCGGCGCATCGCATTATGCGGCTCAAACCGCTCAGATTGCGCGGATGTACCAGCCGGTGCGACTGCTGCAACAGGGGCAGCTACGACCTTAGCCAGGGCATCTTCCACATCGGCGCGGATAATTCGGCCATGCGGGCCTGTTCCCTTAACAGCCGCGATATCCAGACCTGCATCCCCGGCAATACGCCGTGCCAGGGGGCTGGCAAAAACACGCGCCCTGCCCTCTGATGCCGCTGGCGTTGGCACAGAAACGGGTGTTGGCGCTGGGGCTGGGGCTGGTGCAGCAACCTGTTCAGCTTCAGCCTTTGGTGCAGGGGCTGGGGCAGCTTTAGCCGGTGTGGGGGCAGCGTCTACGCCCTCGGCCATTTTTGCGGCTTCAGATACATCCTCGCCCTCTTCGGCCAGAACCGCTATCAGCGCATTTACCGCAACATTCTGACTGCCTTCTGCGATAACAATTTTCGCCATGACCCCGTCATCCAGGGCTTCCACTTCCATAGTGGCCTTATCGGTTTCAATTTCAGCGATCACATCGCCTGAACGCACCTTATCGCCTTCGCCGACAAGCCAGCGTGCCAGCGTGCCATCTGTCATGGTTGGCGATAGAGCCGGCATAAGGATTTTTACCGCCATTTTACTGCCCTCCTGAACGATAGCATACCGCTTTGCCTGCTTCGACAATATCGGTGATTTGTGGCAAGGCCAATGCTTCTAGATTAGCGGCATAGGGCATTGGCACATCCTTGCCAGTTACCCGCATGACAGGCGCATCCAGATAGTCAAATGCCCCTTCCATCACCTGCATGGCAAGCTCTGCACCTATGCCGGCAAACGGAAAGCCTTCTTCACAGGAAATCATCCGCCCGGTCTTTTTAACAGATGCCAGGATGGTTTCAGTATCCAGCGGGCGCAGACTGCGCAAATCAATCACTTCGGCATCAATGCCGACAGAGGCCAGAGCTTCGGCTGCCTCCAGTGCCTTGCCGACCATGATGGAAAAAGCGGTAATGGTAACATCGCTGCCTTGGCGCACAATATTAGCCCGGCCGATTGGCACGACCCAGTCTTCGGCTTCCGGCACCTCAAAGCTTTGCCCATACATCACCTCATTTTCCAGAAAAATCACTGGATTCGGGTCACGGATGGCCGCCTTTAACAGGCCTTTTGCATCGGCCGCTGACCAAGGCGATACCACCTTTAGACCCGGGCAATGGGCATACCAGCTGGCATAGCATTGTGAATGCTGAGCCGCCACCCGGCTTGCCGCGCCATTTGGCCCTCTAAACACAATCGGACAGCCCATCTGGCCGCCCGACATATACAGGGTTTTTGCTGCGGAATTGATGATATGATCAATCGCCTGCATAGAAAAATTAAAGGTCATAAATTCGATAATAGGCCGCAAGTCCCCAAAGGCAGCCCCGACACCCAAACCGGCAAAACCATGTTCGGTAATGGGGGTATCAATGACCCGTTTTGCTGAAAATTCTTCCAGCAGCCCTTGTGTAACTTTATAAGCGCCTAGATATTCTGCAACTTCCTCACCCATTACAAAAATCCGCTCATCCCGGCGCATTTCCTCGGCCATCGCATCGCGCAAGGCTTCTCTAACCGTCATGGTGCGCGTTAGCCCCTGCCAGTCCGGATTTGCGCCCACAGGGGCAGCAGCAGGGGCAGCTACAGTGGCCGGAACAGACCCAGATACAGGCTCAGATACAGCTTCTGCTGCGGATTCTGCTGGCGGCACAGAGGCTGTTTCGATTGCCGCCTCGCCAACAACAGCTGCTGTTGACGGGGCGGGTACTTCTGTTTCGCCCTCTTCAAGCAATGTTGCGATAACCGCGCCAACTGCCACGCCATCTGTGCCCTCATTGACATGAATAGCCCCGATTGTGCCTTCATCAATGGCTTCCACTTCCATCGTGGCCTTATCGGTTTCAATTTCTGCAATCACATCGCCCGATGCGACCTTATCGCCTGTCCCCACCAGCCAGCGTGATAACCGGCCTTCGGTCATGGTAGGCGATAAAGCGGGCATTTTAATTTCAATAGCCATATTCTAATTTCTCCTGCTGTCCGCTTTTTCAGGCGACAATAATATCTGTGTAAAGTTCGCTGGCATCCGGCTCGGGGCTGGCCAGCGCAAAATCAGCTGCATCCCCAACAATTTTCTTTACCTGTTGATCCAGCTCTTTTAATTGTGCCTCTTCTGCGCCCTCGCGCAGCAACACATCACGCAATTGTTCGATGGGGTCATGTTGCTTGCGCATTGCATCCACTTCTTCGCGGGTACGATATTTGGCCGGGTCAGACATGGAATGTCCGCGATAGCGATAGGTTTTCATTTCCAGAATATAAGGCCCTTTGCCAGCACGGCAGTGGGCAAGGGCTTCTTCAGCAGCAGAACGCACCGCCAAAACATCCATCCCGTCCACCTGTATGCCCGGAATGCCATAGGCTTTACCTCTATCGGCCAGCTCCTGGCCGGCGGCGGCGCGGGAAACAGATGTCCCCATTCCATATTGATTATTTTCAATCACAAAGATGACCGGCAAGCTCCATAAGGCGGCCATATTAAAGGTTTCATAGACCTGTCCCTGATTGGCGGCGCCATCACCCAGATAGGCCATATTCACTCCACCATCGCCTTTGAATTTATGGGCAAAGGCCAGACCAGCCCCAATCGGAACTTGCGCCGCCACTATCCCGTGCCCGCCAAAGAAATTTTTCTCGCGGCTAAACATATGCATCGAGCCGCCCTTGCCGCGCGAATAGCCATCCTTGCGGCCTGTCAGCTCGGCCATCACGCCGCCGGCATCCATATCACAGGCCAGCATATGACCATGGTCGCGATAAGAGGTGACAACCGAATCTTCCGGCCGGGCAACTGATTGCATCCCGACCACGACCGCTTCCTGGCCGATATAGAGATGGCAAAAACCGCCAATTTGCCCCATACCGTAGAGCTGGCCTGCCTTTTCTTCAAAGCGGCGGATCAGTACCATCTGGCGATACATTTCCAGCATCGCTTCGGCAGACGGTTTGTCATTGATTATGGATTTCGGGGGGCGTCCGCGTTTGCGTTCGGACTTTTTGCTCTCAGCTACTTTGCCAGCCATCTTGCCTTCCTCTATCTGAACATATGGGGCATTTCCCCATTTGACAGATAGGATGTCACAAGATTTTTTATTTTTGCAACAATTTTATTATATTGATTTTATTGTTTATTTTTTGAATAAACCGAATTTTGGTTAATATCTTCTTTATATTAAAATTTCAATTTATGCATATCAATTGAA
>CBFIAD010000010.1:0-35679 GCA_965660495.1 Puniceispirillaceae bacterium (SeqCode) | reverse complement strand
TTGCAAAATCTATCAAGCCGGAGATACAGATTATCGGCGTGGAAGCTGAACTCTACCCCTCGATGAGCCAGCAAATTGCCGGGCAGCCTATTCAATGTGGCGGCGAGACTATCGCCGAAGGGATAGCGGTAAAAAGCCCGGGCGGCATCACCCGTCCGATTGTCGAAGAATTGGTTGATGATATTGTTATTGTTAGTGAAAAACACCTGGAATGGGCGGTTGGCACATTGGCAGAACAACAGCGTGTTATCGCCGAAGGAGCCGGGGCGGCCAGCCTGGCAGCTATCGCGGCCGCACCGCACCGCTTTGCTGGCAAAACCGTGGCCGGCATTATTTGTGGCGGCAATATTGATATGCGCTTGCTGGGGACAATCCTGAACCGGAATATGATGTCAGACGGGCGGCTTATTCGCCTGCGTATCGGTATTTCGGACGAGCCGGGTATGCTGGCAAAAATCGCCACCTCGATTGCTGATTGCGGCGGCAATATTGTCGAGATTTATCACCAGAGAATGTTTTATGATGTTCCGGCAAAGCTGGCCAAAATCGATGCGGTTGTCGATACCAGAGGTCAGGCACACGCCGCAGAAATTATTCTCGCCCTGAAAAATAAAAACTTTGCTGTAGATGTGATTGCCGAACCTTCCTGAGCAAGCTAGAAAGAGTGTAGCGTACAAGATTCTTTTTTAAAAACTTGCAAAAACACCCTTATTACCGAAAACTAAACTTATGGACCAAACCAGCCGCATATTTCCTGTTCTGCCCTTGCGCCTGCGTGTAACGCGCCCGCAGCCTTGCGCCTATCTGGCCGGGCAGCAGGAACAGCGTCTGGCAGGCGATATCAGCGCGCGTCCAGAAGAACATGACAGCCTGGCCGAAGCCGGTTTCAGGCGAGTGGAAAACTGGGTCTATAAGCCAGCTTGCCTACAGTGTCAGGCGTGCCAACCTATCCGGGTGGTTGCATCGGATTTCATCCTGTCTCGCAATCACAAACGGGTGCTATCCCAAAATGCCGATTTGAACCGAACTATAAATGACGGCAGCCTGACATTAGAGCATTACGATATTTTCCAGCGTTATCTGGGGCAACGCCATGAAGATGGCCAGATGGCCAGCATGAGCTTTGATGAATTTTCGGCCATGATAACCAACAGCCCCATCCAGACCAGCTTGTATGAATATCGCCTGGCAAATGGCCAGCTGGCCGCCTGCGTTCTGACCGATTTGCAACGTGATGGACTAAGTGCCGTTTACAGCTTTTTTGACACGCACCCGGATATGGCCAAACGTTCCTTTGGCACCTTCATGATTCTGGATTTAATCAGGTTAAGCCAGAAGCTGGAGCTGCCCTATCTCTATCTGGGATATTATGTCGAACAGAGCCAGAAAATGGCCTATAAGGGACGCTTTAACCCGCGCCAGCTATTTAAAAATGGCAAATGGGAAACTGCCTCACTGTAACAGGCGTGTCTTTACACTCACCATCTTTATTCAGCCAAAGATGCCTCAGGTAAAACGTGCCGGACGCGGAAAGCCATTAGGCGGTAATTTACCGGCCGCACCGCGCTTGCCCTGCCAGGCCAGCAAATCTGTTTCGGTACGGGTGCGCCCACCGCCCATCTGCCAGGACAGGCCATCTGCCAGCGTAAAGACCTTTATATCGGACAGATCGCCATCCTTATAGCGTTGCAGGATAACCCCTTTACCCCGCTGCATTTCCGGCACTTCGTCCAGCTTAAAGACCAGCAAACGCCTATTTTGGCCAACAACAGCGACATGATCGCCTGAGGCCACACAACACGCCACTGCCCGTGCATTGCCAGACAGATTTAATACCTGCTTGCCCGAACGGGTCTGTGCCATCGCAGATTTCATATCAATGACCAGACCATGTCCGGTACTGGCAGCGACCAGCAAGTTCCCCTCATCTGCCTTTATCAGCGATACAAGCGGGGTATCCACAGGCACATCCACCATCAGATTGAGCGGCTCGCCAAAGCCCCTGCCCTTTGGCAATCGGTCACAGGAAAGGGTATAAAACCGGCCATTCTGGGCAAAAACCAGCAGCTTGTCAGTGGTCTCGGCATGCAGGGCAAATAATGGACCATCCCCTTCTTTGAATTTGAACTCGCCTGCCAAATCCAGATGGCCTTTCATTGCCCGTATCCAGCCCTTTTCCGAACAGATAACCGTGATGGCTTCCTTTTCAATCAGAATTTCAGCGATATCCACATCCACTTCGGGCGCGCTATCAAGAGCGGTACGGCGTTCATCTGATTTTGCAAAATGGGTGCGTACATCTTTTATCTGGGAATGTACCACCCGCCATTGCCGCTCTTCATCGCCAACCAGTGCGCGCAAATCGCTCTGTTCTTCTGACAGGCTGGAGCGTTCGGTTCTAATAGCTTCTTCTTCCAATCGGCGCAAGGCGCGCAAGCGCATATCCAGAACGGCATTTGCCTGAACCTCGTTAATGCCAAAACGTGCCATCAGCTCATCACGCGGATGATCCGATTCCCGAATAATGGCAATCACCTCATCGAGATTAAGAAACACCACCAGATAGCCTTCCAAAATCTCCAGCCTTCTGGCAATTTTTTCCAGCCGATGCTGGCTACGCCTTACCAGCACTTCACGCCTGTGATCCAACCAGGCTTGCAACGCCGCCTTCAGCCCCATAACACTGGGCTTGCCGCTGGCATCCAGCACATTCAAATTCATTGAAATCCGCACCTCTAATTCGGTCAGGCGGAACAGGCTTTCCATCACCACTTCCGGATCCAGACGGCGGGATTTCGGCTCCAGCACAAGGCGGATATCTTCAGCTGATTCATCGCGGATATCAGCCAGCATCGGCAATTTTCGGTCTTGCAGCATTTCCGCCATTTTTTCAATCAGACGGCTTTTTTGTACCTGATAGGGAATTTCGGTGACGATGATTTGCCAGCTCCCCCCCTTTTCGCGCTCTATTTCCCATTTGGCGCGCAAGCGAAAACCGCCCTTGCCACTGCTATAGGTCGCGCGCATGGTCTCGGCTGGCTCTACCAGAACCCCGCCTGTTGGAAAATCAGGGCCTTTGACATAGCCCAATAGCGTATCAATGGCGGCTCCGGGATATTTGATCAGATGCATGGCCGCATCGCATAGCTCGGTAACATTATGCGGCGGAATAGAGGTCGCCATCCCCACCGCGATCCCCTGTGCGCCATTGGCCAGCAAATTGGGAAAACCCGCTGGTAGCAAGACAGGCTCTTCTGCCTCGCCATCATAGGTCGGGCGGAAATCTATTGCATCTTCATCAATGCCATCCAGCAATAGCCTGGCAACCTCGGTCATACGTGCTTCGGTATAGCGCATGGCAGCCGCATTATCGCCATCGACATTGCCAAAATTGCCCTGCCCGTCCACCAGCTGATAGCGCATGGCAAAATCCTGTGCCAGCCGCACCATTGCATCATAGATAGCCGCATCCCCATGCGGGTGGAATTTACCCATCACATCGCCTACCACACGGGCAGATTTCTTAAATCCCTGATCCGGGTCAAGTTTTAGCTGGCGCATGGCAAATAAAAGCCGCCGATGCACCGGCTTTAGGCCATCGCGCACATCTGGCAGGGATCGGGCGGTAATAGTGGACAAGGCATAGGCCAGATAGCGCTCGGACAAGGCAGAAGAAAAGGCTGCTTTCTGGATATGCTCGTCAGATAAAAGATCATTTGTCATGATGGTCTCAAAAAAAATAGGGCTTGGTTTATTTCTGTGCCGATACAGGACTGGCATCAGAAACACAATATTTATGTGTTGTTATAGCGCTTTGCTACCATATGTGCCAGCCTCAAACGTGGTTGCGGCAAATCCTTATCCAATAGTTCAAATAACCGGCGCTTTAAAAAATGCCCGGTCAGCTGCACCCCCTCATCCAGAGCCTTTGCCGATATATTAAGGGCAGAGCCGGTGTTATGGGGCTGCAGAAAATCAGGCAGAGCCAGCATTCTGTCCGCATAGCCGCCTGCATGATCTTTATGAATGGCATTGCCGCTTTTGGGGCTGACATATACCAATTGGTCCACACGCCCGCTTACCGCACAGCGTTCCAGCCCAAGCCCGAAACCAAGCGTACGCAGCAATTCTGCTTCCCAGCGAATATAAAAGGAAAGCCAGCTTTCCTCCTCCTCTGCCAGGCTGATAATATCTATTAACGCAAGGGTGCTTTGCCATATTGCCGTTACAGGTTCGCGTTCTGGCAGGCCGACATCCAAAATCGCGCAGATAGACGAAAGCCCGGCCAGGCGGATAGGGGTATCCAGAAAATGGGCAGACGGATTTTTTACCAGCTCTATCTGAAAGGTGCCAAGCTGTTCATTTAGCCGGGCACGCCATTCTGCCGATACATGATTGCCTGGCTCGTAAAACCCCTTTTTGGTGCGCGAATCAAACCCGTGAACAAGGCCGGCATGACGCCCTCTATCGGCTGTCAGCAGATTAACCACCCCCTTATTCTCGCCATAAGGGCGCACCGACAGGATAATCGCGCTATCTGTCCATTCAGGCATTGAAATCCAGGTCCCAGTCGCGATAGCGATCCTTGTCATCCATCCAGTCTTTTTTATGTTTCACAAAGCTAATGAGATGGATGCGCTGATCAAAAATTTCTTCTAGCTCGCGTCTGGCTGCCTGTCCTATACGCTTGATGGTTTGCCCGCCCTTGCCCAGCACAATACCGCGATGGCCTTCGCGGGCAACAAAAATAACCAGCTTTATTTCGGCACTGCCATCTGCGCGCTCTTCCCAGCTTTCACATTCGACCGTCATTTGATAGGGCAGTTCCTGATGCAAATTTAAAAATAGCTTTTCGCGCATAATTTCGGCCGCCATCAGGCGCATCGGCAAATCGGACAAATCTTCGGGATCAAATAAATAGGGACTTTTCGGCATCTGTTCTGCCAGCCAGTTTTTGACATCTTCCACCCCTTCCCCTGTTTCGGCTGAAATCATGAAAATCTTGTCAAAATCATATAATTCAGACAGCTCTCTTGTGCGGGCCATATAATGCTCGGCTTGTGTTAAATCTGTTTTGTTTAATATCAGCGAAGCGCGCGCACCCGATTTTTTCAAAGTTTCAATAATCGACAGCGTATCTGCATCTATTTTTTTACGCGCGCAATCATGTAGCAATAACAACACATCCCCATCTTCTGCGCCCTGCCAGGCAGCGCTGACCATAGCTCTGTCCAGCCGCCTTTTGGGTATGAAAATACCGGGCGTATCCACAAAGATAATCTGGGTGCTGTCATGCATGGCAATGCCGCGCACCCGGCTACGGGTAGTCTGGACTTTGGGGGTAACAATCGACACCTTATGCCCGACCATAGCGTTCATAAGGGTGGATTTGCCGGCATTTGGCGCGCCTATCAGCGCCACAAAGCCCGCTCTTGTCAGGCCAGTCCGGTTACTACCTTGCAAATTATCTGTCATCTATCTTTTGCCTTTTTTTGGCTGAATATGTGCCTGTATAAATGCGGTGGCGGCGGCGCGTTCTGCTGCTTTGCGCGAGGGACCAACAGCTGTTGCAGCTGGAAACCCTTTCAGCTCTACCTGCACATGAAATTCCGGCTCATGATCGCTACCAGATTGGGCGTGCAAATGATATTCCGGCATACCCAGCTTTTCTGCTGCCGCCCATTCCTGAAGCGCAGATTTAGGATTTTCTGTCAGGCTATCTAGCACGCTGCTATCGAACTGCCAGTTAGTTTTTATAAATTTTTCTGCCGCGCCCAGCCCACCATCCAGATAGATAGCCGCGATAACAGCCTCAATTATATCGGCTTGTACAGATGCCCTCTCGGCCAGTTTTTTCTGGCCATTTTCTTGAAATAGACAGTTTTGCAGCCCTAATTTTATACAGACACTGGCTAGATATTCGCCTTTGGCTAGCGCATGAAAACGGGTGGTTAATTCGCCCTGATCTTCTGCCTCAAAGGTGCGATATAGCCAGTCGCTTAGTACTAGTCCCAAAATGCGATCCCCGAAAAACTCCAGCCGCTCATAGCTTTGGGCGGGGGTGGCAGCCACACTGCTATGGGTAAGGGCAGACTGTAATAATGTTTTATCGGTAAATTGATAGCCAATTAGGCGTTCTGCCTCTTGCCAGGCCATCCGGCCTTGCAAAGCGTCTTTTTTTTCAGGCTTTTTTTTCACATCTGTCACGCGCGAGCTAAACGCCTTTCTTTATCAGGAAATACCGCTAAACATACGGCTTATTCTAATCGAAAAAGGCCATTTCCACACTTCCCAAAAACGGGCATCCCCGCCATGGCTGAAAAACAGGAACTCGGCCCGACCAATGAAATTTTCAAAGGGGACAAACCCGACCGAAGAAGAGCGGCTATCGCGCGAATTATCACGGTTATCGCCCATCATAAAATAATGCCCCTCTGGTACGGTAAATTCAGGGGTATTGTCAAAAAGCTGGTTATCGCTGACTTCCTGAATAATATGGCGATGCCCGTCAGAGAATATTTCTTCATAACGCTGGGTTATTAATCCGCCCTGAGATGTACCAATTTGGCCATTTCCGACAAGGCGGCGTTCCACAGCCTCGCCATTTATATGCAATATACCGCCGGTGACCTGAATGCGGTCGCCTGGCAAGCCAACCACCCGTTTAATATAATCCACCGATACATCTGATGGCAGGCGAAATACCGCGACATCCCCGCGCTGGGGCGTGCTGGCCATCACCCGCCCGGATATCGGGGCGATGCTGAAGGGAAAGGAATGGCGTGAATAGCCATAGCTGAATTTGGAAACAAACAGATAATCGCCCACCAGCAGGGTCGGGATCATCGAACCGGAGGGAATATTAAACGGCTCGGCCACAACAGAGCGAAAGCTGATCGCAATCAGACCTGCGATAAAAAGCGTTTTAAGGGTTTCCACGACCCCCGATTTTTCTTCTGTCTTGTCCCCTGATCGCATCTTCATAACCACCTGTTCATATTGTGTGTTTGTATGCTTTAACCACAAAAGGATACAAAGCATCAAGTACTGGCTAAAAGGTTATCGCGATTTCATTGATTATTCTGTTCCCTGTTCTGCACTCAATATCACAAATGCAGAGGAATAGGGTGGCTCGTCACTAAGGGAAACAAACAGCTTCAAGCCGTGACCAGGCGGCAACAGGGTTTTTGCACCGGCAAGGCAGGCATCTGACAATATCAGTTGTGGTGCGCCATTTTTACTAGACAGGGTTGCAGCATGATGCCAGCGCATTTTTGCCTGATCGGCCGCTGCCAGCGCTTTATATACCGCCTCTTTTACCGCAAAACGACCCGCCAGATAGGCGTGTTTGTTTTTTCTGGCCTGCAATTCAGCCTGCTCGTCCAGAGTAAGAATACGCGCAGAAAACCGTATCCCGAACCGGTCAAAAATAGCCCCGATGCGGCGCTGATCGCAAATATCATGTCCGATGCCAATGATCACGCAGCTGCCCTTGCCTGGTTCATCAACTGGCGCATTTGCAGGATAACATCTTCTAGGCCGGTATAAATAGCCGCCCCGATCAGAAAATGGCCAATATTCAGCTCGACAATCTCTGGCAGGGCGGCAATTTCCTGAACTGTCTCAAAAGACAGGCCATGACCGGCATGTACCTCCAGCCCGGCAGAAGCGGCGATTTGCGCCCCTTTGGCGATCCGCTCCAATTCCTGGCTACGCAGGCTGCCAGCTACGCTATCACAATATTGCCCTGTATGCAGCTCGACAATATCTGCGCCCAATTCAGCCGCAGCATTTAACTCTGCCTCATCTGCATCAACAAATAAAGATACACGAATGCCCGCCCCTTTTAATTGCTGTATCAGCGGTGATAAGCGGGCCTGTTGTCCAGCTACCGCCAGCCCGCCTTCTGTGGTCAGCTCTTCGCGGCGTTCGGGCACAATACAGGCAGCATTGGGCAATAGTTTGAGTGCGATGGCAACCATCTCTTCGGTTGCGGCCATTTCAAAATTAAGCGGAATATCAATCGCCTCTTTCAAGGCGGTAATATCGTCATCGCGAATATGGCGTCTATCTTCGCGCAAATGGGCAGTTATGCCATCTGCCCCGGCCTTTTGTGCCAGCAATGCAGCGGCAACCGGGCTGGGATGTATCCCGCCCCGTGCATTGCGCACTGTTGCAACATGATCGATATTTACGCCCAAACGCAGATATTCCATCGATGTTTTCTCCATTCCTGTGCGCTCGTTATGCCTACGAGGCTAAAAACCGGTTACAGATAATTGTGTTTACACCCTGGATGAGCGCGCGCGCTTCTGTCTTTTTGCTGCCATGCGGCGCGCCCTGTGGCGGCGCCAGCTGACCACCGCCCAATAGGCCAGGCCAAAACTTACCCCCCAGCTGATGACCCCCATCACCATACCCCCAATAACCATTGGAAAAAAGTGATGGGTAAATTGGCCAAAGCTAGTTACCGCTTCACCGGCAAAAAACCAGTTTTGCAAGCCAAACATCTCGGTCAGATAGCTGCCAACCTTGTGAAGCAGGATAAAAATAAAGGGAAACGTCCACGGATTGCCAATAATCGTTCCTGCCCATGACGCAATAATATTCGCGCGCATCAGATAGGCCAATACAGCTGCCAGCACCAGATGAAAACCGATTAACGGGGTAAAGGATACCGCTACCCCGCAGGCAAAGCCGGCCGCCAGCGAATAGGGCGTACCGGGCATCCGCAACACCCGCTGTGCCATATAGCTATACAGACGCGAAAACCCCTTGCGCGGAAGGATTATCTCGCGCAAACGGCCTTTCCAGCTTAAAGGAACACGACGTCTAAACATAAATTCCTAAATTACTTAAAATGTCACAAACTATGACGATCTACGGATTCAATATATTTATTGGATCTTAATACAGAGACAATAGATTGAATATGTTCCAGATTTTTTACATCAATATCAAGTACAAAGGTGAAGAAATTTAAATTTCGCTGGGTCAGCTGAATCTGAGTGATATTGCCTGCTTGCTGGCCAATAACGGTACTTAATGCTGCCAATGCACCCGGCTCGTTCAAAATTACCGCCTGAATCCGTCCGGCATATCTGGCCTGATGATGACGCGGCCATTCCACTTCCAGCCATAATTCCGGAATTTCTACAAATTTGGTCAGGGTAGAACAGCTTTTTGTATGGACGGTTATCCCCTTTCCTGTGGTCACAATTCCGACAATTCTGTCCCCTGGCAGGGGATAACAGCATTTACCCAGATGCACTGCCAGCCCTTCATAGCTGCTATCCATAGAAAAAACCGGCAAAGGCATTGCATCTGTATTTTGTTTGCGCTCACGCTTATTCTGGTTGCTGGCAATCGCCTGTTCAGGATGCAGGCGTTCAAACAGATCGCGAGTTTTTATGCGCTGTTCTGCGATATGCACATAGAGCTCTTCTATTGTGCTGAGGTTAAAGGCCGACAACGCACTGATAATGACCTGCTCGTTAAAGGGCGTCTTGCGAAAGCGATATTCGCGCTCCAGCAAGGCCTTGCCAACCCGGCCAAATTCATTTTGCTTTTGCAGACGGATAAAGCGCTTGATCGCGGATTTTGCGCGGCCTGTTACAGCATAATCTTCCCATTCAGCTTTTGGCCTGGCATCTTTATTGGTTAATACTTTTACCTGATCGCCATTGATCAACTCAGTGGTTAGCTGCCGGCGTCTTTCATTAATCAGAACGCCTACGCATTTATCGCCAACATCCGTATGTACCGCATAGGCAAAATCAATGGCCGTTGCCCCGCGCGGCAGGCCGATAAGATCGCCCTTGGGCGTAAAACAGAACACCTGGTCTTTATACATTTCCAGCTTGGTATTTTCAAAAAACTCGGTCGGCTCGTCATTCAGTTCCAGCAAAGAGACAAGCTCGCGCGCCCAGCGAAAGGTTTCCAGCTTTTGTACCTGTCCTGCACTGCCGCCATCTTCTGCCTGTTTATAGTTCCAATGGGCGGCCACACCACGCTCTGCCTTATCATCC
Source organism: Puniceispirillaceae bacterium (SeqCode) (assembly GCA_965660495.1). Taxonomy (GTDB): domain Bacteria; phylum Pseudomonadota; class Alphaproteobacteria; order Puniceispirillales; family Puniceispirillaceae; genus JADHLI01. The sequence continues at coordinate 25,651 of CBFIAD010000010.1, read as the reverse complement.
ATTTCTGCGGTACGTATCTGGATTTCAATTTTCTGTTTTAACGGGCCAATAACCCCTGTATGCAGCGACTGATAGCCATTTGCCTTGGGGGTAGAAATATAATCCTTAAACCGTCCCATCACCACAGGGAAATGGGTGTGGATAATCCCCAATGCCTGATAACAGCCGGCACTATCGGGAACAATGACACGAAAGGCCATCACATCGGCCAGCTGTTCCATGGTGACATTTTTAACCTTCATCTTGCGCGAGATAGAATAAGGAGTTTTGCGTCTGCCTGTTACCTCGCATTTCATATCATGCTGCTGAATAAGCTGTTTTAATTCAGCGCAGATATCGGGTACGAGCTGTTCTGTTTCTATCGCCAGAAATTCCAGCCGGCTGATAATGGATTCGCGCAATTCCGGCTGTAATTCCTTAAAGGCCAGGTCTTCCAGCTCCTGCTGAAAGCGGGTGATACCCATCCGCTCGGCAAGCGGGGCATAGATTTCCATTGTTTCATTGGCAATACGCCAGCGTCTTTCTTCTTTTTTTACCGCGCCCAGCGTTTGCATATTATGGGTACGATCTGCCAGCTTGACCAACAGCACGCGTATATCGCGCCCGACCGCCAGCACAAATTTGCGAAAATTTTCCGCCTGTTTGGTATCGATGGATTTTAGCTCAATCTGGCTAAGTTTGGTCACCCCATTAACCAGTTCAGCCACATCTGCGCCGAATTTCTCGGCCAATGTTTCCAGGCTGACATGACAATCCTCGACCGTATCATGCAATAATGCTGTGACCAGACTATCAGCATCCAGCTTCATTTCCGCCAGCAAGGTAGCTACTGCCAAAGGGTGGGTAAAATAGGCAATTCCGCTATCACGCTTTTGCCCTTCATGGGCGTTGCGGCCAAAATGAAAGGCCTGTTCCAGACGGGACAGACCTTCTTTTGAAAGATAGCCAGAGGCCACGTCCACCAATGACCGGTAACTGGTGTTAACAGGATCGCTATCGCTCAGCTGTGGTTCGGATATAAATCCCTGTGGCATTTTGCTGTCATCTGTATAGATTTAATTAGCTAATGACAGTGTCCGCTAATCAGCTATCATCGTCAAGCGAGGCGATATCGACATCTTCAAAGCCGGTTGCGTCCAGCTCGGCACCTGTTCCGATTTGCATCCCTGAATCTTCCAGATTATCGATGCTGTTCAGCCCGATCATATTGGACATATCTTCTTCAGCGGTTGCCGAGGCTTCATCAGGCAGGCCGGTTTCTTCCTCGCGCTCATTCAAACGCTGGAGCGAGCGAACAATACGCTCTTCAATATTGCCGGTATCAATGGTTTCTTCGGCAATTTCGCGCAAAGCTACGACCGGGTTTTTATCATCATCGCGGTCGATAGTCAGTAGCTCGCCTTTTTGGATATTGCGGGCACGCTGGGCAGCGGTAAGTACCAGATCAAAGCGATTTGGGATTTTTTCAATACAATCTTCAACGGTGACGCGGGCCATAGAGCTCGTCTCCTTATAAGCGTGGCGTTGGTAAAATGATGTCTTCTAATAGCATAAATTACACAATAGCTCAAGATAAATCACACGTGACAATAGCGGTCAGCCTTCTTTCAAAGGCAGACAGGCCTGTCCCCCTTCAGGGGTTTGTAAAAAGGCGTTGTAAAGTCCGGTACTGGTTGAGCCGAGAACAGGATGGATAAAATCAGGGGCAATTTCACATAAAGGGCACAAAACAAAGGCACGTGTGTGCAAGCGAGGATGGGGGATTTGCAAACTTTCGCTGTTAATAATCTGATCGCCATAAAATAATATATCAATATCCAGAACCCGCGCAGCGTTACGCACAGACCGCACCCGTCCAAAACCGGCCTCAATGCAGTGAAGCTGACTTAACAGCTCTGATGCGGATAGCATGGTTTCCACCGCCAGAACCGCATTTAAAAAATCCGGCTGATCCGATATTGGTACAGGGGCGGTTTTATACCATCTGGAACGATGTATCACAGGGGCAATTTGATTGATCTGGTGAATGGCAGCCTGCAGTGCTGATAATAAAGTATCATACCCGTCCGGCACCAGATTGCCGCCAATGCCCAAATATGCACGGATAGCTGTCATCAATCGCCCAGTTCTCTCATCATAAGTGACATAAAATGCGCTCGCAGGCCAACCAGGGGCGCAGCAGTGGCGCGATGATGCCAGAAGCCCTATCCAGATACTAGACATCTTCTAAAAAAAAGGGCAAAATAAACCTACAACCAATTGATGAAAAAATTTATTTTTTAAACGCTTTTATTTTAACTAGTATTTTTTTAAGGTTTTTTACAAAATGGCTTTACCTGAACGCTCTGCTTTATTTATTGACGGCTCTAATTTTCACGCCACCACCAAGCTGTTAAATCTGGATATTGACTATCTGCGTCTGCTGGATTTTTTCAAACAGAAAGAGCGGGTTATTCGCGCCTATTACTATACTGCCCTGCCCGACCCTTCCGAGCAGTCTCACCTTCGCAAACTCATTGATTTTCTTGACTATAATGGCTATACCATCGTCAGCAAACTGACCCGTGAATATGTCAATCAGTTCACAGGCGAGAAGCGCACAAAGGGCAATATGGATATGGAACTGGCGCTCGATATGCTAAAGCTCTCGCCCTATATCGAACATGCCTATCTGTTTTCCGGCGATGGTGATTTCTGTCGCCTGCTGGAAGAGGTACAGGATAGAGGTGTGCGGGTAACAGTCGTATCATCCATGCGCACCCAGCCCAATATGGTTTCTGATGCCCTGCGGCGCAAGGCGGATAATTTTCTGGAGCTGGATGATATTTTTGCCCAATTTGAGCGGGAATAGGTATTGTGGATAGTCCATCTTCCCAGCTTCATTTCGTCGCCCCTGAAAATTGCCAAAGATGTACCCGTCTGGCCACCTTTATCGATAGCCATCGTGCCGCCCATCCTGACTGGCATAACGGGCCTGTCCCCTCTTTCGGGCCAATAAATGCCTCTATCCTGATTTTGGGTCTGGCGCCTGGTTTGCGCGGGGCAAATGCTACTGGCCGCCCTTTTACCGGCGATTTTGCGGGCAAAGTGCTGTATGATGCGCTGATCAAAATCGGGCTGGCATCGGGCGATTATGCTGCCCATGCAAATGATGGGCTTGTTCTGCGCCATGTCAGGATCGCCAATGCGGTCAGATGTGTGCCACCGCAAAACAAACCTGTGGCAGCGGAAATTGCAATGTGTCGTCCCTATTTATCGGCAGAAATTGCAGCGATGACAGGGCTGAAAGCGATTTTTGTACTGGGGCGTATTGCCCATGAAACAGTGTTGCGCCATTTTGGGTTAAAGCTGGCAGATTATCCGTTTTCCCATGACCAGGCACTGGAACTGCCAAATAGTCTGCAACTGATCAGCTCTTATCACTGTTCGCGCTATAATGTGCAAACAGGGCGGCTAACCACGCAAATGTTTGACAAGGTATGTGCGCGTCTAACAAACTTTACCTAGATTTGGTTATCTAGCTACCTTTAAGCAAGCGATTTTTCTGGCGTGACCAGTCGCGATCACGTTCTGCCTGGCGTTTATCGGCTTTTTTCTTGCCTTTGGCGATACCGATTTGAATTTTCACCATACCGCGATCATTGAAATATAAGGAAAGCGGGACAAGGGTAATCCCCTCGCGCCGGATCATGCCCAGCAATTTATTGCGCTCTTTGCGGCTGACCAGCAATTCGCGCACTCTTTTCGGTTCATGATTATCGCGGGCAGCTGGATAGACAGAAATATTGGCATTAAACAATACCAGCCTGCCTCTATCCTCGCCCGCATAGCTTTCTGCGATGCTTGCCCGTCCGTTACGCAGGGATTTTACCTCACTGCCGCGCAAAATCAGGCCAGCTTCCAGCGTATCTTCTATCAGATAATCATGACGCGCCTTGCGATTTTCGGCTATGCGTCCTGTATTGATGGCCATCAGATGCCCTTATGCTTTACAGCTTTAGAGTAAATCCGCTGCTTTCAATGCCGCTTTTACCGCCATTTTGGAGCTTTCGGCAATTTCAACCAGAGGCTGGCGGGTGGTAGGCCCTGCAATCCCCAATAGCGAGGCAGCATATTTAACCGGCCCCGGGCTGGCCTCACAAAAAAAGGACGTATGCAGCGGCATCAGCTTTTGATGCAATGCCAGCGCCTTTGCCGGATCATTACCCTGTACCCAGGCGCGGTGCATCTGCGAGCATAAGGCAGGAGCAACATTGCTAACCACAGAAATACATCCATGCCCGCCGGCTGCCAGATAAGGCAGGGCTGTCGCATCTTCGCCGGAAAGTTGGCAAAAATCATTGCCAATTAAATTTCTCAGCACAGTTGGACGCCCGCAATCCGCTGTTGCATCCTTCACCCCCGCGATATTGGGATGTTTGGCAAGCTCTGCCATCAGCGCATCAGAGACCTGAACAATCGACCGGCCAGGGATGTCATAGATGATCAATGGAATGGATATGGCATCTGCTACACTGGTGAAATGGGCTTTCAGCCCTGCCTGGGTCGGCTTGTTATAATAAGGGGATACCACCAGTACGGCATCTGCACCCACTTTTTCAGCGTGTTGTGCAAGCCGCACGGCCTCTGCGGTACTGTTAGAGCCAGCCCCGGCAATAATAGGCACCCGCCCATTGGTTACTTTCACGCAAATTTCCACGACCCTGTCATGTTCTTCATGGCTCAAAGTGGGCGACTCGCCTGTTGTGCCAACCGGTACCAGACCGTGACTGCCCTCTTCTATCTGCCAATCGACAAGCGCTTCAAACTTTGCCTCATCCAGTGAGCCATCTTCTTTAAAAGGGGTGATCAATGCCGTGTAAGAACCGGAAAAAGGCAGATCAGGATAAAGGCTGGTCATAAAAGGCTCGTCTGTTTGATAAATTGATTTTTTGATATAGGCTGACTAGCCAGCCCGTTTTAGCTTTTTTGAAAATAGCAAATTTCCTGCGGAAAACAAGATTTGCGTTGAAGCAGCCCTCATTTTGTTGTCAAAAAGAAAATAAGTCGCATCACCCTACCCATCAAAAAGACAGGTATCCAATGATTACAGCAAATGATATTCGCCAGGCTGAAAACCGAATTCGCGGGGAGGTTCGCATAACCCCTTTGCTCAGTTCGGACAGGCTGAACCGCCAATTGCCCTTTGATTTGCATATAAAGGCCGACTGCCTGCAACGCACAGGCTCATTCAAATTTCGCGGGGCGTGTAATGCGGTTTTTTCGCTGACCAGACCCGGCCAGCCTGTCATCGCTTTTTCCAGCGGCAATCATGCACAAGCTGTTGCATTGGCAGCCGCACTATCCGGGCGCGAAGCAACCATCATTATGCCAGAAGATGCCCCGCAAGCCAAAATTGACGGCACACGAAGCTATGGTGCTGAGGTAGTACTATATAACCGCTATACTGAAAATCGCGAGGAAATAGGCGAAAAACTGGCAAAGGATAAGGGCGCAGAGCTTATCCGCCCCTATGATGATGTGCGTGTGATAGCCGGGCAAGGCACAGCCGGGCTGGAAATCGCAGAACAGGCGCGCCATGCCGGCTTTACCCCTGACAGCTTTATTTGCTGTTGTGGTGGTGGCGGGTTGATGGCAGGCAGTGCAACCGCGCTGGCAGATGCGTTTTCCGACATCCATCTCTATACCGCAGAGCCAGCTGACTTTAATGATACTGAACGCTCTCTTGCCAGCGGCAATTATGAGAAAAATGACCCGAAAGCCCGCTCGATTTGTGATGCGATTGTTACCCCGACACCGGGCAGGATAACCTTCCCTATCAATCAAAAGCTGGCCAGAGCAGGGCTAAGCGTTACAGATGATGAGGCCTTGCAGGCCATGCACATTGGCTGGGATTATTTCAAACTAACCATAGAGCCTGGCGGCGCGGTCGCGCTGGCAGCCGCACTATCCGAGGCGTTTCTAGACCATTTCAATGACACCCAAACCGGCAAGGAGGCAGGTCAGCGCCGACAGATTGTTGTAATGGCCTCAGGCGGCAATTGCGATAAAGAGATGTTTTTGCGCGCCCTTGACAGCCAGCCAAAATATTAGCCCAGCTAGCTGCGCATCCGGCTGGCATTACTGTCAAACAGGGGCTGTTTTTGCATTCTGGCTTCCAGCATTTCGGCAAATAGCTCGACAGTCCAGCCTTCTTCTTCATCAGCCAGGTCAGCCTTGACATATCCCATCGCTACCGAAACGCCAGAGGCATGGGCAAAACCGCCTGACGTGACAAAGCCGGCTACCTCGCCCTTATGAAAAAGCGGCTCATCACCAATCACATCGGCATTTTTTGCCTCTATTACAAAGCTGCGCAAGCGATAGGCACCTGCATTCTCTGCCCGGGCGTTATCGGCTTCAGCCTTGCCGATAAAATCAGCTGTCTTGTCAAAGGCACAAAAGCTGTCCAGACCGGTTTCATGGGGATAATAAACCGGCCGGAATTCGCGCCCCCAGCTGCCAAAATTCTTTTCCAGGCGCAAGGCATTTAACGCGCGGCTACCAAACAGGCGGATATCAAATTCTGCGCCTGCTGCCAGAATATCTTCAAATAATCGACGCTGATATTCCGGGCGCACCCAAATCTCATAGCCCAGATCGCCTGTATAGCTGACCCGCCCGACCAATGCGGGCACCATACCTAGTTCCATTGCCGCAATCGACATAAAGCCAAACTCTTTATGGCTAACATCCTTTCGGGTTAATTTTTGCAGCACCGACCGGGCATTCGGCCCTGCAATACTAAGGCCGGTCAGCCCCAAGCCTTCGGGATAGATATCGACCGAACCATCCTCAGGCAAATGCTGGGTAAACCAGCGCATATGATAGCTTTCAGCGATGCCTGAGCCGACAATAAAAAAGCTGTCTTCATCGAGACGTGCAAGCGAGAAATCGCCAATGACGCGGCCATCCTCTTTCAGCATAGGCGCTAATGTCATTCGGCCAATAGCTGGTAATTTACAGGCCAGCAAGCCATCCAGCCATTGCGCTGCCCCTGACCCTTCAATGCTATATTTGGCAAAGTTGGAAATTTCGGTCAGCCCGACAGAAGCGCGTACCGCTTTTGCTTCTGCCCCGACATGGTCAAAATCGGTTGAACGCCGCCAGGAAAACTCATCTGCCACCCCTTCAGGGGCATACCATAAAGGGACTTCCAGACCAAAGCTGGCGCCAAATTGTGCGCCCCTGCTCTTGAGCAGGTCATAAATAGGCGTGGTCAAAAGCGGGCGGGCAGCCTGTAATTCCTCATTCGGATAGCGAATGGAAAAACGGCGGGAATAATTCTCGCGTACGCGTGCATTGGTAAAGGCCATATTGGCATAATCGCCAAACCGGCTGACATCCATCGCCCAAACGTCAAAGCCCGGATCGCCATTCACAATCCAGTTAGACAAGGCCAACCCTACCCCGCCCCCTTGCGAAAACCCTGCCATGACCGCACAGGCAGACCAATAATTGGTCATACCCTCGATAGGCCCAACCAGCGGATTGCCATCCGGGGCAAAGGTAAAAGGCCCATTGATGATTTTGCGAATACCGGCATTTTCAAAAGCCGGAAAATGGCGAAAACCCACTTCCAGAGAGGGGGCAATACGGTCAATATCGGGCTCTAGCAACTCATGGCCAAATGACCAGGGCGTTTCATATTCCGACCAAGGGCGGCAGGCCTTCTCATAAGTGCCCATTAACATTCCGCCACGTTCCTGACGCAGATACAACTCACCATCAAAATCCACTGCGTGCAGCATTTCAATGCCTTCTTTTTCATTGAAATCGGCTACTTCTGGCATATCTTCGGTCAGCAAATACATATGCTCCATCGCCAGTACAGGCAGCTCCAGCCCTACCATACGGCCAATTTCACGCGCCCATAAACCGCCAGCATTGACGATATGTTCGGCGCGAATATCGCCCTTATTGGTGGTGATATGCCAGGTGCCATCCGGGCTTTGTGACAGGCTTTCTACCTTTGTCTGGGTTTCCACAATAGCCCCGTTTTTACGCGCAGCCCTGGCATAGGCGTGGGTCACGCCATAGGGATCACAATGCCCCTCAATCGGGTCATAGAGCGCGCCTACAAATTGAGACGGGTCTAAAAGCGGCATTAATTCGGCTGCCCGTTCAGGGGTGATAATCTCCAGCTCGTCCATACCCAGATATTTGCCCTTTGCATAGACCCCCTTTAGCCAGTCAAAGCGTTCCTGTGTGGCGGCCAGCATCACCCCGCCGGTCATATGCAGGCCGATATCCTGACCGGAAAGTTCTTCAATTTCCTTATAGAGGCTGATGGTATATTGTTGCAGCTTGGCAACATTGGGATCGCCATTGATGGTATGCATCCCGCCTGCCGCGTGCCAGGTAGAGCCAGAGGTTAGGTCAGAGCGTTCCAGCAGCATAACATCTGTCCAGCCATGTTTGGTCAGATGATATAAAACAGACGCGCCGACAACGCCGCCCCCGATAACAACAACTCTGGCCTGATCCTGCATAATGACTTTCCTCTTTTTTAAATGGCAATGGGGTTAAAAATCGGTCGGCGCGCCGCCCTCTTCAACACGGCTGGCAACAAAGGCTTCCAGTTCTTCTTTAATCGCCGGTTCAATGGCGGGCGGCTGATGTTCGTCCAAAATGCGCTTATAGGCGGTAAAGGCGCGCTCATGCGTCCAGACCGCACCGGCTTCCTGCCAGCTTTCATAGTTAGACCAATCTGATAAAAATGGACTATAATATGCTGTTTTATATCGCTTTTGAGTATGTTCACAGCCAAAGAAATGACCATCCGGCCCTACCTCTTTTATCGCTTCTACCCCCAGGGCATCGGGGCTGAATTCCAGAGGCTGCTGGGTATAGATAACCTGTTGTAACATCTCGCAATCCATCACAAATTTTTCCGGGCTGGCCGATAGCCCGCCTTCCAGCCAGCCAGCGGCATGATAGATTAAATTGGAATGACCGGAAAGCGCCCCTTGCAGGGAAAAGGCAGATTCCCAGATAGACTGGCCATCTGGTACATTCGCAGCATTGGCATTAGAGGTACGGAGCGGTATGTCATAAAACCGTGCCATCTGTCCCGATATTTGCATTGCGCGGATATATTCCGGCGTGCCAAAGGCAGGCGCGCCCGATTTCATATCCACATTGCTTGTAAATGCGCCATAAACCACAGGTGTGCCCTTATTGATAAATTGCAACAGGGCGATTGCTGCCAGCGCTTCGGCATTTTGCTGAACTACCGCGCCGACAATGGTCACAGGGGCCATCGCCCCGGACAGGGTAAAGGGGGTAATGACCACAGGCTGGTTACGCTTGGCCAGCCGCATCGCCCCATCCAACATCGGATAATCATGTTTCAGGGGCGAGGAGGAATTGATATTGGTGAACATATGCGGGCTTGCATCAAATTCAGCATGGCTTAGGCCTGCGGCAATCCGCGTCATCTCCATCACATCCTCGATACGCTCCTTGCCCAATGAATAGCCATGAATAACCTTGTCGCTATAGACCAGCATATCCAGCGTGGCATAAAGATGGCGCACAGAGGCATGCAGATCCATCGGCTCAACCGGATAGCCAACAATTGCATGGATACAGTTAAAGGCCTGAGACAGATGCAGAAAATTGCAAAAGTCTGCTCTCGTGCCCATACGTCTGCCGGTTTCACTGTCCAGAATATTGGGAGGCGAGGATACTTGCCCGAAATGGAAATAGCCGTCCCCGATAACAATTCGCCTGTCTGGATTACGCGGTGTAACCGTAAAGCTGGACGGGGCATGAGCTATCATTTCCATCACCCAATGCCTGTCCATTTTAACATTCATATCCGAGCGGTCGATATCACAGCCGGCTTTTTGAAGATAATTAAGGGCAGTTTCATTTAGAAAACGGATACCGATTTGTTCCAGAACATCCAGGCTGGCTTCATGTAACGCTTCGATTTGATCGGCTGAAAGCGGTTCAGTGGCTCTGTCAATATAGCGCGGATTCTGCCAGGCTAATTGCCCATCCAGCAATTTGCGTGGCCCATCTGTTTGAGCCCCTGCTTTGCGCGCGCCACGTCTTGCCATATATCCCCCATTACATCAGAAAACACCATCCCTGCCCTAATAAAAGGCTATGGAGACTGGCCTGTCTGAATATCTTATACAGGACACCTACTTGCCCATCACCGTCACTTTTTGCCTATCGCTGATAAACCCCTGTCGTCGATAGCAATAAATGCCGAAAAAACTATCCAGCTTGCCCGAACTGGCACTGCAACCCTGCCATAGAGCATTATCGGATTTTTTCAGCTTTTTAACTATCTATCGCTTGCAGTGGCCGAATTTTATGCCATTTCATTTATTAAAAAGAAAGTGAAAGCGGTGAAGAAGCGTTTGACCAAATGTGTCTGGATACGCCATGCCCCTTCCTGGCGGCCAGAGGGATATGTACCTGCCCATGATCCGGATATTGTCCCGGATGCGGCCAGCGCTATTTCTTTGGCAAAAAGCCTGCCTGAAAATGCCCATTGGCAAATAAGCCCCTTGAAACGCTGCCAGCAGACAGCCGCACAAATTGAAAAAACTATGATTGAATTGGGGCGGCCGGTTGCGGTACAAAAAACCCTGACCCCTGAAATTATCGAACAGGATTTGGGCGATTGGGCAGGGGCAAAACTGGATGATGTCTGGGCAGAATTAGAAAGCGCGCCCCGTCATAATTTTTCTTTCCAGACGGCCGACCTGCTGCCCCCCAATGGCGAGAGCTTTGCCCAGCAATATCAGCGTATAGCTGAATTTATGGCAGATTTTTCTGCTCGGATATCGCAGACAGAAGACAGCCCTGCGTATATCTTTTTCGCCCATGCCCATACGATAAGGGCGGTGATTGCCTATTGCATGGGTCTGCCGCTGGACAAGGCATTATCGATACAAATCGCCAATTACAGCCAAACCATCTTTCATTTTCTGCCCCATCAATATGCCCATCATGCCGGCGGGCAATGGCAAGTTGAAGCTATTAACCTGCCAGCAACGGGTTAGGCCGAAGATTTTCTCATCTAGGCGCTGGCCGCCTCTTGCAATTCGCGCGTACCACGCGGGTCGACCCAGCCAATTGTGCCATCTTTGCGTAAATGCACCATATTCAGCCCCATATGCCCGGAATTACGGAACAACAAACAGCTATCACCGCTTAATTCCAGACGCATGACGGCCTGCTCGACACTCAGGCTTTCCACCTCATAGGACAGCTCAGCAATGATAGGCAGGCTTTCTTCTGCCCCCTCATCTGATGCGCTATTATCCTGTGCATCCAGTTCTTCGTCGCCGCGCATATAATCCTGATGGGCGATGGTCGCATAAACCGACATGGGCGCAGCGACAATTTCATCGGCTGTTTCGGCCTGCTGGCGGTGGTTTTTCAGCCGTCTTTTATGGCGTCTTAGGCGTTTTTCGGCATGCTGGCCAGCATCTTCGAGTGCGGCATGGGCATCTCTTGCAAAACCACTTGCCTCCAGCTCTATGCGCCGGGTTAAATTCATTCGGATGCGGACATGAAAGCCGCCATCTGTCTTTTCCAGAGTAATATTGGCACTGACAGCGGGCGTGAAATATTTTTCGACAATATGTTCTATCAGCTCTCGGCTATGCTCCTGAAACGCTGCGCCTGTATCCATATTTTGTCCGGAAACATTAATGATCATCTTGTATCACTCCTCTGTCTGACATCAATATTTGCCAGATGACAAGGTCATACAACATATTCTTAACAGCACTAGCCAAGATTGCTGGCCGAAAGCTGGCCGTAAGAAGATGGCCTGTCCCACTGCCATCTGATCATCTTTTACTGTGACAGTGTTTTCGCTGGCGTGCAAGCCCTGTCAAAAGGATAGCCAATCTGGCTATGAATAAATCTCAGGATCATTCTCTTTGGCATCGAAAGCCGATGGACAGGCGGCCATCTGTGACATTATCCACCGCGTGCAGGGGCCTGTTTTTCGGGTCTGAAAGATGGGCAAGGCCGGGGGCCGGTAATATCACCAGACGGCCAGGATCATCATGGATAATCTGTTTATTGCTCCCCTGCCTGTCAGAACAGCAATATAATTGTGACGCCCCATCAAGGGTAATGATAAAGACAAGGTTTCTGTAACTCAGCACGTCTTTATGAATACCAATACCAGCAGAATTTTTACGATAGCGTTGCACCGCAAAATCATTGAGGGTAAAGGGCATTTCAAACAGGCCTGGCTGGCGGTTTGCCAGATCGGTGACCAGCCCTTCCAGCCCCTTTGCCAATTGTGCAAAAACGCCCTTAATCGGCGCAGGAAAACAAATATCAAAATCCTGATGAACATTCTTGCCAACCACTGCGCGTGCCTTGCGAAAAGGCAATGCGAGCGCTGCTTCGCGCAAAGCGATAATTTCAGCATTTGTAAAGAATTCCGGATGGGCAAAGGGATGATGGGCAAGCTGGTCAATGGCTGCATCAAAGATTGTCTGACGCTCGGCAAAAGAAAATAATACAGCCCTATTCATCAATATGCTCCTGGTAAGCCGTGTCTTCTATAGCCATCGCCTCGTGATAGGGTAGAAATTCAACAGGCGTTTTGCATTTTGCACAGACCAGCCCGGCACTGCGGCGATGACGTTCACTGGCAAAACATCCCTTTGGACAACGCATCATCCATCTTGCTTTGGAAAAGCTCAGCGTATGGCATCTGGCCGCCGTGCAGCCAATCTCTCGCGCTTTTTGCCGCCAAACGACATCATGGCCATGTCCTGGCCCCACCAGCGCATGGGCAATCTCGTGCAATAGCGTATCCTTGATATGGCTGGCTTCGGCATAGCGGGCATAATGGCGCGATAGCGATATCACCTTGCGGTTATAATCACATAAACCTGCGCGCCTGCGGGCATGATCAAAGCAGATTTGCCAGCCTGACAGCCCGTGCATTTCCATCAATTCATAACCCTGATTAAGGACAGCCTGTAATGGCCGCTCTTCTGTTTTTACCGGTTTTTCACTTTCGCGGCTAGTTTTGCGTTTCGGGGCAGGTGTTTTACGGCCGGAAAATACAGAAAACAGCATAAGCACTCCGCTTTCATCACCCAGCTATTTTCAGACTATTTTCTGGCCATGTCACGGGTCTGGCAATCTGCACCCCGAACTGGCAGGCGATATCAAACAACCCATGTGCCAGAGATTCAGCAAAGCTGGAAGGCAGGAATAGCAAATAGCTCTCTGCCCCCATTTTCAGAATATGTACCCCGACATGATGCATGGATGTTGCCATAAATCGGCCATCTGCACAGGATAAATCTATGGCTGATTGGCGGTTGATAAGCTGGCCAGATTGCGCCCCGGACAGATGCAGGCAAATTTTTGAGGCCGATAAATCAAGCGGATAATATTTTTTCATACTGGCGGGCAGATTTATCCCCAATGACTGTTCGGAAACCAGCCAAATTTTTCCTATCTCGGCTCGCAAACATAACCTCCCGCCTGTCTGGCAAGAGCTAGAAATATCTGGCAAGGCTGGCAAGCCAAATTGCCGCTTAACCATGGTTCTTACCGCTATTTCCTGGTCCGGGAAAAAGGCCAGCTGCAACAGGGAAAAATCCTTGTATTCGGTGATTTTCACCCCTGCCCTGCTGCCAGCTTTGCCATGTCGCCCTACCGGCAGACCGGCGCCAAACAGCGTCTGTTTTTTCAGGTTGTCACCCATGCTGGCGCCCTCCTTGTGGGTCAAACATATGCGGGCTGACAATCTCTGCCTCAATAAAATTATCGCGTACCGGATCGGCTATCATAACTATTTTGCTTTGCCAGGCCTCTGCTCCGCCAGAAATGAAGCCCAGCCCTATCCAGTGGCCAAGTGCAGGAGAATGGGTAACCGCAGTAACCCAGCCCTCCCCAAAGCCGAACACTTCATCCGGATGGCATAAAATCGCGCCGGCAGAAAAACGCCCGGTTTTATCTTTTGGAAAAATCCCAACCAATTGCGGCCTGTTTTCAGAATTCAAATGCGGGCGCTGGCGCAACACAGAGCCGATAAAGGGCTTTGTTTTAGAAGCCATCTTGCCAAATCCGGCATCTTCGAGTGTGACCCTTCCATCCAGCTCTGCTGCGGTGACATGGCCTTTTTCGATCCGCAACGCCCCCAATGCTTCCATACCATATAAACAGCCCCCCGCCTCTTTGATATGGGCAGCCAGAGACGCCCAGAGCGCAGCCCCCCTGTCCGAGGGTACATAAATCTCAAACGCGCGCTCGCCTGAAAAGGAAATCCGCGCGATCCGGCAGATTATATCGCGCCCATCCTGATCAAGGGTTATTTCGCGCACTCCCATGAAAGGAAAGGCCGCATCTGACCAGTCTTCGGATGGAAATTGAGCAGACAATATCTCGCGCGCATAAGGGCCAGCGACAGCCATACCTGCCCATTGATCCGTGACCGAGCTGATATGTACCTTTAAATCTGTCCAACGGCGTTGCAGCAATTCTTCCAAAAACAGCATGACCGGGGCGGCCTGCGCTGTGGTAGTGGTCATAAAATAATCATCTTCGGCCAGCCGCCAGGTTGTGCCATCATCCAGCACCATTCCGTCATCGCGCAGCATGATCCCGTATCTGGCCTTGCCAATAGCCAGCTTGGCAAAGGGATTAACATAAATCCGGTTTAAAAATTCAGTTGCATCCGGACCCTGCACCGCAATTTTCCCTAATGTCGAAACATCGACCATCGCCACATTCTGGCGCGTGGTGGCGGCCTCTCTTATGTAGGCATCATCGATTGTCTCGCCCTGTTCTGGATAATACCAGGCACGTTTCCATGCGCCGGCATCGGTCATCACCGCCCCGGCGGCCAGATGTTCATGATGCATGGGCGTACGGCGAACAGGCCGCCAATCTGCCCCGCGTTCACGTGCCGCCAGCGCGCCAATAGATACAGGGGTAAAAGGTGGTCTAAAGGTTGTAACGCCGCTGCTGCCAACCGCCAGCCCTTGTGCCTGTGCCATCACTGCAAGGCCTAAAATATTGCCCATACGCCCCTGATCGGTCGCCATGCCAAGCGTGGTATAGCGTTTCATATGCTCAACAGACACAAAGCCCTCACGGTGCGCCTGGCGGATATCCTCGCTGGTCACATCATGTTGGGGGTCAATAAAGGATTTCAATTTGCGCCCGTCTATCTGTATCTCAAATAAGGGGCGCATACCACCCGGAATACCGCGCCGAACCTGTTTTTTCAGCTTTTTGCCTGTAATTTTGGCGCATAATTGCCGGGCATGGTCGATACAGGCAGCAGCCTCGAACACGCCATCTGCTGCACCGATAACATGAATATTTTCCGATGTCTGGCCAGTCACAAAAGCCTGGATAGAGGCCTCCCAGCGCGGCTTTATTCCGCGATGAGAGGGTAAATGAATAACAGGCGAATAGCCGCCGGACATACCCACCACCTCGCAGCCTATAAAGGCAGTCACCTTATCCACTACGCCCTTTTCATCTATATCGGCGACCTCTATTCCGGCAACCGCGCTACTGCCCGCAACATTTACCGGTACCTTACCGTTCAGAACAGTGATGCCAGCCGCAACAGCCGCCTGATATTGCCTGCTTTTTCGGTTTCTGGCATCGATGAGGGTGATTTCCATGCCCAACCCGGCCAGAATAATCGCATCCTCATAGGTGCCATCATGACAGGTGGCCAGCACCGCAGAGCCCCCTGCCATCACCCCGTATCGACAGGCATAGCTGCGTAGCGCCCCTGCCAGCATTACGCCAGGTCTGTCATTATTGCCAAAAGCAAGGCCACGCTCGCTTGCCCCAGTGGCCAGCACCACATGGCGGGGGTGCAAAATATGGGTGACCTCGCGCGGGCAATGCGGATCGGGGTCGGTGATGTGGTCTGTCAGGCGTTCTATTACCCCGGTAACCAGCCCGTCATAAAGGCCAAAGGCGGTAGAGCGGAGCATTAATTTCCCCCCGGCAGCCTTTAGCCGCC
Organism: Puniceispirillaceae bacterium (SeqCode); assembly: GCA_965660495.1. Taxonomy (GTDB): domain Bacteria; phylum Pseudomonadota; class Alphaproteobacteria; order Puniceispirillales; family Puniceispirillaceae; genus JADHLI01. Next base: position 9,618 of record CBFIAD010000010.1, on the reverse strand, counting down.
GGACCAGCTTATCTCGAAGGGCTAAATCCTCTGGCCTGCCACTGGACAGATAGCTACCCCCTGCATCAAAATCCTGTTCAACCAGAATGACCTTGCGCCCCTGCTCTGCCAATTCTGCTGCAGCGTGCAGGCCAGATGGACCTGCCCCTACCACCAGCACATCGCAAAAGCCGTAAGCGATATCATAGCTATCCGGGTCTGGTTCACGCGATGCTGTACCCAACCCCGCAGCTTTGCGAATAAAACGCTCGCAAAACATCCAGAAAGAGGTGCTGCGCATTGGCCCCATAAAGGTCTTATAATAAAAACCGGCGCTCAAAAAAGGGGCAAACAGGCTGTTTATTGCGCCAATATCAAAGCGGATGCCCGGATAGGCATTTTGGGCATAGACCTGCATCTGCGGGCGCAATTCTGCCATTGTGCCTTTAACATTGGCGATACGTTTTGCTCCGTCATTAACATTGAATAGCGCGCCGCCCTCTTCTGGCCCTGCCGACATCACCCCGCGCAAGCGATGATATTTAAAGCTTCTGCCAACCTGCCGGATATTACTGGCCAAAAGGGCAGAGGCGATACTATCCCCCTCAAACCCGCTTAATTTGCGCCCGTTAAAGCTGAAAGTGACCGGTTTATCGCGGTTAATCAGCCCGCCTTTTTGAAGCCGATATCCGCCCATTATTTCGCCCTCGCCCTAACAGTCTTTTTGGTAGCAGAGCGCGAGGGGTTTGCTTTGCCAGTCAGCATTTTTTTATAGGCTGGATGGGCTGGCACGACAGAGGTTATTTTATGGGTAAGTGTATCGCGCTTTACCCGAAGAACCATGCGGCAGCCTTGTGTGTGATGCCAATCTTCAATATGCGCCCCGCGCGGATTTTCACGTAAAAACACCGCCTCATACCAGGCATTTTTGTCGGTATTGGCAAGGGCTGGCATCTTCACACTCCCATCTTCGAGATAGGTAAACTCATCATGATTGCGTAGCCCGCAAAATGGACAATCAATTCTTAGCATGGGGCAGCCTTGTCTGAAATTGTCTGTAACAAAATTGTTGGGGGTGAAATGCTCATGGAACAGAAAATGCTTTCTTTATGGAATTTGGGCATCAATGGGATTTGGGAAATGGGCCATGCCCGCTTTCATCGATTTGTCGGCCATATTTGAACCTGTCCAATGTCAACAGGCTGTTAATTTCATGCGGGCGGTCATGGGCAATAGTATGGGCAAAACACCAGCCAGAGCCGGGAATAGCTTTAAAGCCGCCATAACACCAGCCAGCATTCAGATAAAGCCCTTCAATATCTGTTTTGGTAATAAAGGGCGACCCATCCATAGACATATCCATAATGCCGGCCCATTGCCGCAGAAGTTTCACCCGCCCCAATGCCGGCATCACATTCATCGCACATCCTGCCACATTATTATAGATCGGCAGATTGCCGCGCTGGGCATAGGAATTATGGCCGTCCAAATCCCCGCCAAATACCATTCCGCCCTTGTCAGACTGGCTGATATAAAAATGACCATGATAGGCAGAATAGACCACAACAGTATCCAAAAAGGGCTTGATAGGCTCGGATACAAAGGCTTGCAATTTATGGCTTTCAATAGGCAATTTGCCCAGCCCGGCCATTTTTGCCAAAAGCGAGGTTGATCCGGCCACTGCCATCCCTGTTTTTTCTGCCCGTATTTCGCCGCGACTGGTTTCCACCCCGACAATTTGTCCTGCCTGATGAATAAAGCCGGTAACCTCGCAATTCTGGATAATATCCACCCCCAGGGCTGAGGCCGCTCTGGCATAGCCCCAATTAACCGCATCATGCCGGGCGGTGCCGGCGCGTGGCTGAAAAAAACCGCCCATGATGGGAAAACGCGCATCTTCTGAATAATTGAGGTGCGGTACCATCTTTTCAACCTGCGCACGGCTGAGAAACTCGCCATCAATGCCATTAAGGCGCATGGTATTATAGCGACGGGCCAAACCATCACGCTGGGCGGGGGTGAAAAATAAATTCAAATGGCCGCGCTGGCTGAACATCACATTATAATTCAGCTCTTGCGATAGCCCTTCCCATAATTTCAGGGAATGTTCATAAAAGGCGGTATTGCCCTCAATAGAATAATTAGAGCGAACAATGGTGGTATTGCGCCCGGAATTACCGCCGCCAATCCAGCCCTTTTCCAGCACAGCCACATTGGTAATGCCATGAATACTGGCCAGATAATAGGCGGTCGCCAGCCCATGCCCGCCCCCGCCTATGATAATAACATCATAAGCCGGCTTGGGGGATGCATCGCGCCAGGCAGGCTGCCAGCCCGTATGACCCGTCAGACCCTGTTTTAAAATCTGTAATGCAGAATAGCGTTTCACGCGCGCTTTCCCATCTATCACCAACGATTACTTGCAAGCCTTTATGACAGCCTGATGAACCTTGCCTGATCCCACGCTGCACAAAAACGGTGTTCCTTTGACTATCGACAGAAACTGTTCCAAAGATCAACCGGCAAGAGGGCAAAAAATACCGTTTTTTTACGGGCTGGACGGAGGCAGAATTTTTCAGGCTTCATGGCGAGCAAGCCAGCTGACAACAAAGCCTGCCGGATAGAGCCATGCAAGGCCAGCGGCCAGATAAAAAAGACTATCCAGCAGCCAGTGCAGGCCGGTCACATAATCTGCCAGAAACATACAAAAAACCGCATAAAGGGCAATGGCCGGCACAGCCGCAATTGCGATCAGCAAATGTCGCCACCTTTTCATCTGAAATCCCTCCTGCGCCTATCCTTGGATTACAGGGAAGTATATACCAGCCTGAGCCCTAATATGATCAGAAAAAAATGGGCGATATGATAAAAAATCCGGTCATTTATGCGCCGTACCAGCCATTTACCAAAAATTACCCCCACAGGGATGATCGGCAAGAGCAAGGCACTGGTCACCAGACTGCCAGTGGTAAATAATTCCAAATCGAGGAAAAAGGGCAATTTTGCCAGATTTATCAGCAAAAAATACCAGGCCAGCGTACCAACAAAGAAAAAGCGATGAATGGCCATTGGCAACATATAGACCTGAACCGGAATACCGCCTGTCAGGGAAATAAAGCTGGAAAAACCGGACAGGGTACACCAAATTGCTGCCCGTTCACGAAACCGGTTGCGCATGGCTTTTTTAACATGGGCAGCAGCTTCGCCAATTGATGGTTTATAAACCCGATACCAGTAGCGCACCCCCATAAACAGCGCCAGACCACCAATACAGGCTTTTAAGGTCTGATCATCAATATAGCTGATAACCATCCAGCCCAAAATCTGGCCGATCACGCCCATCACCACCATCCAGCCCAGCAATTTTTTTACGCTATAGCCGCGCCAGATATAAACCGTCCAGAAATCGGTTGCCAAAAACAGGGGCAACAGCACGGCAAGGGCTGTTTTGGCTGGTAACACAGTCAGCATTAACGGCGCTGCCAATGCTCCCATCGCCCCGCCAAAGCCTGATTTGGAAACCGCTACAGAAAAAACCGACAAGCCGGCGACAAACCAGAAAATAGCCATATTATCTGTCTGAATAGATAGAGCCGAAAGAGCCGCTGATATAAATCCATCCATAGAAGTTTTCTACCCTTACATCACATTCTTAAAAAACATTTCTTTTAAAACGGCCTTGCAGAAGTGTTTTAACAAGGCCGGGCGAGAATTCAGGGCTTGCGTACCCCATCCAAATCAAAATCCTTGGATAAAAATTGTTCTAGATCATTTTCATACCAGTGGTGAAAATCCCATCTCTCTGCCGCGAGCAGATGCGCAGAAGCCTGATAAATCTGCACTGGACAGGGCTGGCCAGATATTTCTGCCAGAACATGAATACGCTGATAATCCTCCCCTTCAAATCTATCAAGCCTGTCCAAATCGCCACTGTCAATGGCTGTCATAACAAGCCCCTCGACAATATCATCAGAGGCGCTGGCAACAATCATCGGATAAAAAGCCCCCGAAACGCGGCGCACCTCAAAACCTTGCAACCGGGCAGGTAATAGCCGGCTATCCGGCACGTCATATCCCAGAACTTTTTTTCTGATTTCTGCTGCCCGCAAAGTGCCATAAAAGAAAAGGTTTGTTAAAGGTTTCAAAGGGTCTGGCATAAAAATAAATCCTTATAGTTGAGGCATTTTCTATTTATCCTGCGGTTTAAATTGACGGCCTGTTGTTAAAACGCCCTCTCCCAGCTTATCCTGCAACTGGTCGATGGCGGCTTCCAGCCTGTTCTTTTTCTGTCTTTTTTCATCCACCAGATCCAGCAGACTGGCCGGCGCAATATCTGTTTCGCGCGCATCCAGCGCGTCCAGATCCACCCCCACTCCCAGCAATCTATAAGACTGCCCCTTTCCTGTTTCCGGCTTCAGCAGCTCATTTACTGTAGCAAAAATATCATGCTTCATCTGGGTAGCAGCAGACAGGCTGCGCGACCGGGTAATCAGCCGGTGATTGGCAAATTTCAGTTTCAGCACAACCCGTATCGCAGCGCGATTTTGGGTTTTTAGCTGGCGCGACACCTTTGCCGATAATGTTTCGGCCACAGCCGCCAGAGCGGCATAATCAGATAGATTTTCACCAAAGGTGGTTTCAGAGGAAATGGATTTTGCCCGGCTATGCGGCACAACCGGGCGCGGGTCAATACCGCGAGCCAGATTAACCAGCCTGTCGGCATCCGATCCCAGCAAGGCACGTTGCCGCCCTTCTGGCAACCGCGCAATATCGCCGCAGCTTTCAATGCCGGCTGCCTGTAATTTGGCCATTTGCGATTTTCCCAGCCCGAATAGCAGGCTGGCTGGACGCGGGGCAAGCCATCCTCGCGCCTCGCTCGCCCCGATAACATAAAAGCCATCCGGCTTATCCTGATCAGAGGCAATTTTTGCCATTGATTTATTGGCTGCCAGCCCGATCGATACGCTCAGCCCTATTTCCTGTTTGACCCGAACAGCCAGGCGGGCAAGTGCCAATGCAGGCGAAGCATTATGCAGCTTTTGCGTGCCGGATAAATCCAGAAAAGCCTCATCAATGGAAAGCGGCTGAACAAGCGGGGTCAGGCTCTGCATCATCTGGCGAATCTGGCGGCCTATTTTCTGGTAATGCGCCATTCTGGGCTTGATTACTACCAGAGAAGGACAGGCGCGCTTTGCCTGCCAGCTGGGCATGGCAGAGCGAATACCATAGCGCCGCGCCACATAACAGGCCGCTGCCACCACACCGCGCTCGCCTCCGCCCACAATAACCGGCTTGTCAGCCAATTCAGGATTGTCCCGCTTTTCGACCGAACAGTAAAAAGCATCGCAATCTATATGCGCTATCGACAGGCTAAACAGCTCATCATGTACCACCAGTGGCCCGCCCCCGCATTCCGGACAGGCTTTTGGCTGCGCCTCTGCCCCGATATAGCCCGATGCCATACAGGAACGGCAAATAAATGGATAGCTGGCATAAGCAGGTTTGGACATGGACAAAAAGCGTTTCCTATCGCAAGTCTGGGCTGTTTTATTCTATGGCTGAGGGCGATTGAAAAAAAGAAAAATCGATCAAAAGACAAAAAGTAACAGGCCGAAATACATAGCCCGAAATGCCCGTGATCATTTTATTTCAAATTTTGGTAATTTTTTGAAAAAAAACCTGTTGAAAACCATAAAAAGCGTTAGAAAATTATAGATAAAAAAAATTATAAAATATTTAAAAACAACACTTTACATTTTAATTAGGTCAGCATATATGACACATATAACAAGCGCTCGAATAATAAAAAAAACAAGAGAAGCGCGATACGGGTGGAATGTATTGTCCTGTTGGATAAAGACCTCAACATTCAAACATTCTTATGAAAAGGAACTCAGCTATGGCTAAAACAAAGAAAGCTATAAACGACAACACCCAAACCATTTTTGGCCGCTTTCGCAAGTGGATCGAAATTTCTGGTGGCGTAAGCGCCCTGAACCGTCTGGATGACCGGACATTGGCAGATATCGGCCTGACACGCGGCGAAATCGCAGATTATGTGCGCGACTGGTCAAACAACAAGAATGACGCTGCCTAAAGCATCGTAAAGCGCAGGGGGTTCCTCCCTCCCTACAATTTAACTCTGCGCCATGCAAAGGTATGCTAATAATAAAGCCTCTTTCCACCAGGAAGGAGGCTTTGTTTTTACCCCCTTTCAAAGCGGGTTAAAAAAAACTGCCAAAATAACATCTTGTTAAAATAAAATATGTATTATCAAAAATAATACTTGCATTTAATTATCTGCGTATAAGCTATAACAGAACCGGAAAGCCTTTGTTTTATCGCCCGGGTTTATCGGTGTTATCCTGTCTGGCATTTTGGAAAGTTCTGGCATTTTGGAAAGTATTTTTATGGTTAAAACCTCTGTGATATGGCGTCATCAGCTATCTGCCAGCAGATGCTTTATGATTTTCAGCCTTCTTTTCTTTGGCGGCGCATCTATAAATCTGGCTCATGCCCAGTCTTTTGGACGCGCAGCCACAGTTGAAACACAAACCGCCACCCAGCAACAGATTGCCCCGCAAACCCCTATTCAGGGGCGCGTAAAAACAGGCTTGATGGAAATTATTACCGCCCCTGCTGACGGCAGGGTTCGGCTGACAGATTTACGCATTGGCGATCAGATCGCCAAAGACCAGAAACTGGCAGAACAGGATAGCAGCGCCTTGCAAAACAAGCACCGCCTCTTGCAACTGCAAATCAGGGAAACAGAAACCCGTATAGGCCAGCTGGCAAGCGATATTGCATTTGAAGATCAGCTGCGCGATGTTGCCCAGGAAAAGCTGGACTTGCTGGCGGCCAAGCTGGAAAGAGCTGAAAAACTGCGCCGCAGCCAGACCATCTCGCCAGAAGCCTATGATACCACCAAATCTGCCTATCTAGCAGCCAGAGAGCAGCTTTTGGTGCGAAACCGCACCCATGCCCAGCTAACCGCCCAGCATGAGACTGCCAGGCTGAGTGCAGACCAGCTTTCCCTGCAACTTGCCGAGCTGGAAGAAGATATCGAGGCGGCAATTATAAAAAGCCCTGTTCGGGGGCAAATCTTTGAACTGGCAGATGCCAATGCCCTATATATGCGCGAGGGCGATAAAATTGCCCGCATCCGCACCGATGATGGCTTCGAGGTAGAAGCCGATATTCCAGCAGATTATATCGGTTTTTTATCTGAAAGCGGTATTATTTATGCCCGGCTGGAGACCGCTAGCCGTTCTGCCTCTGACAAGGCAGAACAGATAAAATTGCGTCTTCGCGCTATCCTGCCTACCCAGAATAGCCGTACCAGCACGCGCCCTGTGCGCTTTGTGCCCCTTGAACCTTTGCCAGCTCTGGCACAGGCAGAAAATACTGCTCTTAGCCTGTTCATACCAACCAAAGCCCCTGAAAATCTGATTACTATCTCGCAAGATGCCCTTGTGCCGGTCAATAACGGCTATGTGGTATTTGTTGCAAAAGACGGGGCTGCAGAACAGCGCATTGTGACACTGGGTGGCACGGTTGGCGATAAGGTGGTGGTATTATCGGGCGTTGAAGCCGACGAGGAGGTTATCACCAAGGGCAATGAAATACTGAGCGATGGCAGCAAAATAGCCCAGCCTGGTGCGCGCGCCGATAAAGGGGCAAAGCCGGGCAAAAAATCCGGTAGCTGGAAAAAGCAGAACTGATATGAATAGCTTGATCAAATTAGCAATCGAACGCCCTGTCGCTGTCATGGCGGTAATGATCCTGACCGTCATGTTCGGGGTGGTTTCATCACAAATTATCCCTATTCAGATGAGCCCCGATATTGAAAAGCCCATCTTGCAGGTACGTATCAACTGGTCAGGGGCATCACCTGAAGATGTGGATAGAGAGATTGTCTCGCGGCTGGAAACCGAATTATCCGGTTTGAACGGGGTGGAAGATATCAATTCACGCTCGGACACAGGACGGGCGCGTGTAACCCTGACCTATAGTGTGGGAACAGATATGGACAAGGCGCTGACCATGCTGTTATCCGAGCTATCGGGTATAACTGATTTGCCAGATGAAGCCTCTGCCCCATCTGTACGGACCTCCAATTCAGATGACAGCCCTATTGCGCGTCTTGCCCTTACCGCCACCGAGCAGAGCGATATGGATGTCGAACAGCTGGGCAATTTTCTGGAAGATGGGATTGTTGCCCCGCTGGAGAGGGTAAGCGGCGTTGCAGAAATTTCCTTGTATGGCGGGGGACGCCGGGAAATGCGGGTCGAAGTAAATCCCGGCGATCTGATCCGGTATAATCTTGGTCTGCCGCAAGTCCTGCAAGCCCTAAGGCAAGCCTCTGCCACCTTGTCTGTTGGCACTATAGAGCGCGGCAAACGCACCTATACCGTGCGTACGCAAGCCAATTTATTCACCCCCCAGACAGCCGGACAAATCGTCATACGCAATGATTTAAATGCCCGGGGCCAGCTTATCCCTGTCCTGTTATCCGATATTGCCAAAATAAAACTGGTATCAAAAAAACGCACCAGCTTTCGCCGGCTGAATGGCAAGGATGCGGTTATTTTAAACGCCCTTCGCGAACAGGATAGCAATGTTGTTGAAACAATGGAAAATCTGCGCCTTGTAATCGATGAGATGAATGAGGATGTACTGAAATCGCGCGGGCTGAATTTACGCGTGGTATATGATGAGACCGATTATATCGCCTCTGCCATTGATCTGGTAAAACAAAATATCTGGGTTGGGGGGCTGCTTGCCCTTACGATTCTGGTGCTGTTTTTACGCGCCTTTGCCCCAACCTTTATTATTTTCATGGCGATCCCGACGTCGGTTATCGGAACTTTTGTGGCGATGGCGGCTCTGGGTATGTCTATCAATGTTATCTCGCTGGCAGGCTTGGCCTTTGCGGTCGGAATGGTGGTGGATGCCTCTATTGTATCACAGGAAAATATTTATCGATTGCGGCAAAATGGTATGGCAGCGCCGCAAGCTGCCTTTCATGGCGCGCGCCAAGTCTGGGCGCCTATTCTGGGCTCGGCACTGACCACAGTTGTAGTGTTTATTCCGGTGGTGATGCTAAAATTACCGGTTGGCCAGCTTTTCCGCGATATTGGCGTGGCTATATCTGTATCGGTGTTAATATCGGTGCTGGTTTCCACCACCCTTATCCCTAGCCTGTCTGCCCTGCTCTTGCGTTCTGACAAGCCGCTTCGGAAAAAAAGCTGGCAGATCCCCTTGCTGGATAGCGCGGCCACGCAGTTTAAAAACGCGATCATAGCCTATGCCCGAATGGCGATTAGGCGGCGGATACTGGGGGCAACTTTGGTCGTGGCAATGATAATCACCGCTGGTATTTCTACCTGGCGATTTATGCCGCAGCTGGATTATCTGCCAGATGGCAATGCCAATTTTGTTTTTGGCTCTATCAGTGTGCCGCCTGGCTATTCAATGGAAGAAACCAAGCGCATCGCCGCCCGTATGGAAGAAGGTGCCCGCCCACTATGGGAGGGAAAGGTCACCGCCGATGGCCCGCCTGAAATATCGCGCTTTTTCTTTGTCGCTTTTGCGGGCGGAGCGTTTGCCGGAGCATCATCTGTTGATCCTGGCCGTATT
>CBFIAD010000009.1:0-35768 GCA_965660495.1 Puniceispirillaceae bacterium (SeqCode) | reverse complement strand
TCATTGGTGTTCTTCATGGAGTTATAGCAGATGGTGAAGTTTTATCAGGTGAAGTTGCTTATTTAGCTGAATGGCTAAAGAAAAATAAAGAAATAGCACATAAATATCCAATGAATGCTGTACTACTTGCAATTGAAGAAGCTATGGCTGATGGATACCTGTCTCCAGACGAGTTAGATGATATCAAACAACTAATAGAGAGAATTGTACCACCACTTCGCGCATCAAATAATAGGGCGGATATTCCTCTTGCCCCTTGGGATGAAGACGATATTGTATCATTGAAGGGGAACAGCTTTTGTCTAACGGGTGATTTTATAAGTGGGTCACGAAAGTCGATAATATCACAAACTGAAAAAGCCGGTGGTATCTACCACAAAGTTATCACCAAAAAAACGAGCTACTTATTCGTAGGTTTTGAAGGTAGTGAGATGTATAGCTTCGGCCATTTCGGCGCAAAAATACAGAAGGCTATAGAATTACGCCCCAACACAGGAATAAAGATTTTAACAGAGGAGGTTTGGTTAACCTCTTTACTAAGCCCTACCCTTTGAACGGGTCGCGCACCAGAATAGTATCCTCGCGTTCGGGGCTGGTGGAAAGCAGGGCAACCGGAATCCCGCTCAGCTCTTCGACACGGCGGATATATTTTACCGCATTGGCCGGTAATTCGGCCCATGAACGCGCGCCAAAAGTGGTTTCATGCCAGCCGGGCATTTCTTCGTAAATGGGGGTGCATTCTGCCTGATCGGCGGCATTGGACGGGAAATAATCCAGCCTCTCGCCCCGACATTCATAGCCGATACAGATTTTCAGTACATCAAACCCGTCCAGCACATCCAGCTTGGTCAGGGCCATGCCGGTAATGCCCGCTGTCAGGCCAGCCTGGCGCACCATCACCGCATCAAACCAGCCACAACGCCGCTTGCGCCCTGTGACTGTGCCAAATTCGCGGCCACGCTCGCCCATCCGCTCACCATCTGTGCCGAAATCCTCGCTCGGAAAGGGCCCTGAACCCACCCGTGTGGTATAGGCCTTGGTAATGCCAAGGGTAAAGTTAATCGAAGATGGCCCTGTACCTGCCCCGGTCGCGGCCTGGCCAGCGACGGTGTTGGACGAGGTGACAAACGGATAGGTGCCATGGTCGATATCCAGCATCACCCCTTGCGCGCCTTCAAATAAAATGGTCTGGCGGGCATCCTGGGCATCGGCCAGTATCTGCCAGCTGCGCCCGGCAAAACCCAGCAACCTATCGGCCATGCCCAGCAATTCGTCGGCCATTTCGGTTGCGCTGACCGGGGGCTGACCGGCAGCGTGCAGCCAGATATTGTGATGGGCGGCTATCGCCTCCAGCCTGTCTGCCAGCAAGGAAGGATTTCGCAAATCAGACAGGCGCACACCGCGCCGCGCGACCTTGTCTTCATAGGCAGGGCCAATACCGCGCCCGGTCGTGCCGATTTTACCCGCCCCGCGCATTGCCTCTCGTGCCTGATCTATTTTCACATGAACAGGCAGGATAAGGCTGACGCTTTCCGAGACTGTAAGGTTTTCCGGGCTGACCTCTACGCCCTGGCCGCGCAAAATTTCAATTTCCGATAACAGGGCAGCCGGGTCGACCACCACCCCATTGCCGATAACCGATTTTTTGCCCTTGCGTACAATCCCCGACGGCAGCAGGGACAGCTTGTATTCCACCGCGTCAATCACCAGCGTATGTCCGGCATTATGCCCGCCCTGAAAACGCACCACCATATCGGCGCGTTCAGACAGCCAATCCACAATCTTGCCTTTGCCTTCATCTCCCCATTGTGAGCCGATTACCGCAACATTTGACATAGCACCCCTCATTTACCCTTTATCTGAACCGGTATCTTTATCCGCGATACCTTAATTTTGAAATCATCGCCAAACCCTATAGCGGTTCTGGCTGGCCATTTGCGGCGCGCACAATAAACTGGCAGCCCAGCGCGCGTGCCTCTGCCTCGGCCTGGGCGCCCTGACTGCCATAGACAATATGCCGACCGCGCTGAATATAATCGAGGCCCGCTGCAAAGCCCAGCTCGGCCGGAATATAAATCAATCGCAGGGCTTCGGGCATGGCCAGGCCGCGCAACACCCGCTCCATATAAACAGAAATGCCAACCGCTGCCTCGTCATAGCCGGTGCGATAGGCTCCGCCTCTGGCAATCGCCCCGCGCAAGCCTTTGGCAAAAAGCGAAAAGCTGATAGAGGTGTGATATCCAAAGCCCTGCATATCCAGCGGGTCAAGTGTTATTGCCACATCCGGCAAAAGCGCGGCCAGCTTGTCAGCGACATGCAACAGGCTGTCCAGCTTGGCAGCGGCCTCCTCATCCAGCTCCTTCACCAGAGAGCGCAACCCTTCTGTAGAAGCACCCGATGCCATCATCATTTCTGCCAGCTTCGGGGCAGCGGCGATCGGCAAAGCGGTCAGGGCAGAAATATCGCGGTTATTGATCGCCTCAAATAGCTGGTCTTTTAGATGACCATCCATTTCATCCAGGCTCTCGCCCAGCAGTAATTCGGCCAGATGCGGCAGACCCAAATCCAGCGTCAATGCCTTGATGCCGGCCTTTTGCAGACCCAGCACCCCGGCCAGAATAATTTCCACCACCGCGTCTGCATCATCGCGGCCGATAATTTCTGCCCCAGCCTGAACCAGCTGGCGTTCGGGGTTCAGCACATCAGGGACAACCCGCATCACATCGCCGCCATAAGCCAGGCGCAAGGGGCGCGGGCGCGCAGCAAGGCGCGTGCCGGAAATACGGGCAATCTGTGCGGTCATATCCGAGCGCAGACCCATCATCCGGCGCGAGATTGGATCAAGAAGGCGAAAGGTTTGATCGGCTAATGCCGCCCCTGGCCCGTCGGCCAACAAGCTGGTTTCAAATTCCAGCAAGGGCGGCTTGATGCGCTGATAGCCAAATTGGGAAAAACAGGACAGAACCGCTTCTATTGCATCGGCATCTGCCTGAGCGTGCGGGGCAAGCAGGTCTGACAGGCCGGCTGGCAGCAAGCCTTTATCAGCCTCGGTTTTTTCTCCAGATAGAGAAGCGCTATTCGCCCCGGAAGCTGTGAGCGAGGCAAGGCTGTTCTGTTTTGAAAAATCATCCGATGCGGTCATGTCTTTATCTGCCCCTTACAGGCGGTTTCAGGAACAAGGCCATAGGCGAAAAAGCCCTATAGCTTTTATCCTTTTTACCCCGCAGGAGCAAGCATTTGGGGGCAAGGACGAGCCCTGCCCCCATTTTAAAAGATTTTTCCCATGCCCTGGCTTGCTGCTATTGGGCAAAGCGCAAATAATCGGCCCGTACAATTTGCGGCAAATCGCGAATCGCACCAAGGGTCTTTTTATCCACTGTTCCATCAATTTCAATCAGGGCTACGGCTTCACCGCCAGCTTGCTTGCGCCCCAAATGGAAGGTGGCGATATTCAGCCCCAGCTCGCCCATCAATGTGCCAAGCGTGCCGATAAAGCCTGGCTTGTCATAATTGCGCAGATACAACATATTTTCAGGGAAATCCGATTCAATGGAAATGCCCTGCACCTCTATCAGACGCGGCATATCCCCGCCTACCAAAGTACCGGCAATTGACCGCTCAGACCCGCCATAGCTGACCGTCAAACGCAGCAAGGTTTCATAATCGCAGCGTCTGTCATGGCGCACAGTAGCCACCGCAATCCCGTTTGATGACGCGATAGTGGCCGCATTCACCATATTGACAGAATCCATCTGTGCGCCCAGCAACCCGGCCAGGGTGGAGGCCAGAACAGGCTGTTCATTCAGACCAGCTGCCTTGCCATCAAATTCCAGCTTGATGGTGTTCAGCTCTGGTAAATCTGTCTGCCCCAAAAAGCGGCCAAGCAATGCGCCCAAATTCATATAGGGTTTCAGAATAGGGGCTTCCTCAGCCGAAACAGAGGCCATATTAATCGCATTGGTCACTGCCCCTGTGGTCAGATAATCTGCCATTTGTTCGGCCACTTGCAGGGCAACTTTTTCCTGTGCTTCTGTCGTACTTGCTCCCAAATGCGGGGTGGCAATAAAATTTTCTGCCTTAAAAAGCGGGTTATCTTTGGCTGGTTCTGTTTCAAACACATCCAAGGCTGCCCCGGCCACATGACCAGCATTCAGCGCCGCCAGCAAGGCGAGCTCATCAACAAGCCCGCCCCGCGCGCAATTGACAATCCGCACGCCCTTTTTCATCTTGTTGATGGCATCGGCTGAAATAATGTTACGGGTCGCATCAGTCAAAGGGGTATGCAGGCTGATAAAGTCAGCGCGTGCCAGCAATACATCCAGCTCCACCTTTTCAATGCCTAGCGATTTTGCGCGCTCTTCGGTCAGGAACGGGTCATAGCCCATTACCTTCATCTTTAGCCCCTGTGCGCGCTCTGCCACAATTGCCCCGATATTGCCGCAGCCAATAATGCCAAGGCGCTTGCCGGTAATCTCTGTGCCCATAAATTTCGATTTTTCCCATTTGCTGGCAATGGTGGAAGCATGGGCTTGCGGGATTTGACGTGCCAGTGCCAGTAACATGGAAATGGCGTGTTCTGCGGTGGTCACCGCATTGCCAAAGGGCGTGTTCATCACCACGACCCCGGCATTGGTGGCCGCGCTCAAATCCACATTATCGACCCCGATACCAGCCCGGCCAACCACTTTCAGCTTGCCTGCCTTTGCCAGCAATTCCGGGGTGACTTTTGTCGCAGAACGAATAGCCAGCCCGTCATATTCGCCGATAATCTCGCCCAGCTCTTCTGCGTTCAGGCCAGGTTTGAAATCCACCTCGATCCCGGCTTCTTTGAAGATATCTATCGCTTCAGGTGCCAGCTTGTCACTTATCAATACTTTTATCATTTTCTTTTCTTCCTATTTCTTCTGCTGGTCGCGCACTTCGCCAAACGCCCAGTCGAGCCATGGCATAAGAGCGGCCATATCTTCTGCTTCTACCGTTGGCCCGCCCCAGACCCGCAATCCGGGCGGTGCGGTGCGATAGCCGCCAATATCATAGGCAACACCGGCTTCTGCCAGCTTGGCCGTCATCGCCTTGGCAAAGGCAGATTGCTCTTCTGCCGGCAAGGCCATGATATCTGCATCGCTGATTTTCAGGCAGATAGAGGTGGAAGAAAGATTGGCTGGATCAACACATAAAAAATCACACCAGTCCGAGCTTTCCACAAAGGCTTTCACCGCTTGCAAATTTGCTTCGGAACGGGCGATAAGACCCGGCAGCCCGCCAACAGAATCCGCCCAATCAAGCGCCGAGAGCAAATCTTCGACACAAAGCATTGAAGGGGTGTTGATCGTATCGCCGCGAAAAATGCCGTCAATCAGCTTGCCAGCTTTGGTCAGCTGAAAAATCTTTGGCATCGGCCAGGGCGGTGTATAGCTCTCCAGCCTTTCCACCGCACGCGGGGACAAGATAATCACCCCATGAGCCGCCTCACCGCCAAGCGATTTTTGCCAGCTAAAGGTGGTGATATCCAGCTTGTTCCAGTCCATTTCCATCGCAAAACAGGCCGAAGTGGCATCTGCAATGGTCAGGCCATCTCGTGCCTCTGCTATCCAGTCGGTATTGGGCACACGCACACCAGAGGTTGTGCCGTTAAAGGTAAAAAGGATATCTCTGTCTGGCGCGGTCTGGCTTAAGTCAGGCAAGTCGCCCCACTCTGCTTCCAGAATACGGCAATCTGCCAGTTTGAGTTGCTTGGTAGCGTCCCCGACCCAGGTTTTGCCAAAAGATTCCCACGCCAATACATCAACGCCTCTGGCGCCGAGGACAGACCACATGGCCATCTCTACCGCCCCTGTATCCGAGGCAGGCACAATGCCCAAACGATAATCGGCCGGCAAGCCGAGCATTTCGGACATCCGGTCAATCGCTGTTGTGATTTTTGCTTTGGGTTCTTTTGCACGGTGAGAGCGGCCTGTCTGGGCGCCCTCTAGCTGGGCAGGGGTCCACATTGGATGCTTTTTGGTTGGCCCGGATGAAAAATGCGGACAAACCGGCTTACGCGTCGGCGTCATGGTGAACCTCGTCAGTGATTTGGCCTTCCGTTGGGGGAAGACGACCCACCGCGCAAAATAGTCACTTCACGCAACTTGTCAAGACTGATTACTATGGCAAAAAAATTTCCAGCCAAAAAAACCTATTCAGCGGCCGCTTTCAGGGCGGTGACAAGGCGTTGCATCGCGGCATCCAGGCGGGCTTCATCTATCGCTTCGACCATCACGCGAATAAGCGGTTCTGTGCCGGATGGGCGTAGCAAAATACGTCCCTCATCCCCCAGCTCATCTGTTACCGCCTGCATTTCAGCTTTTATGTCGGGATGGCTGAGAACCGCCTTGTCCATATCGCGCAAATTCACCAGCTTTTGCGGTACAGGCGTGAAGCTGGATAAAATCTCCGAGGCCTTTTTACCGCTTCTTGCCAGAATAGCCAGAACCTGAAGGGCAGCTATCAGCCCGTCCCCTGTACGGGTCAGCTCGGGTAGCAAGATATGCCCTGATGGCTCACCGCCCAGCTGGCTGCCTGTCTCGCGCATTTGTGCTGCAATATAGCGGTCACCCACGGCCGCGCGGTGAAAGTCAATTCCGGCATCGGCTAAAAATCGCTCCAGCCCAAGATTACTCATCACTGTGCCAATCACCGGACCTTTCAGGCGGCCATTCTCTTTCATTTCAATGGCAAGGGCAGCCAGTATTTGATCGCCATCACATATTCGGCCTTTTTCATCTGCCAAAATCAGCCTGTCTGCATCCCCATCCAGGCATATACCGATATCTGCCCCGGCTTCGTGCACGGCGCGCGCCATCCCTTCAGGGGCGGTTGCCCCGCATTCCAGATTGATATTCAGCCCGTCAGGGGCAACCCCCATTGGCAGAATATCTGCTCCTAATTCCACCAATGTTTCAGGGGCGGTACGATAGGCTGCCCCATGCGCGCAATCCACCACCAAATGCAGACCGCCAAGCGACAGGCTGGTATCAAAAGTGGCCTTGGCCGCTTCCATATAACGCTGGGATGAATTAATAATGCGCCGCGCCCGACCCAGCTTGTCCGGCTCTGCCAGCGCGATAGAGCCTTGCATTAATTCCGAGATTTCCAATTCGATCTTATCCGCCAGCTTTGCGCCATCCGGACCAAATAATTTAATGCCGTTATCCTGATGCGGATTATGTGAGGCAGAAATCATCACCCCGAAATCGGCACGCATGGAATGGGTCAGATAAGACACCGCCGCCGTGGGTACAGGGCCTAGCAAACGGCAGTTAATACCGATAGAGGTAAAGCCGGCAACCAGCGCAGATTCCAGCATATAGCCCGATAGACGCGTATCCTTGCCAATAACCACAACCGGATTGGTGGAGCGCCCTTCTTGCTGATTATTATCGGCAAACCAACGCCCGGCAGCAAGCGCAAGCCGAACCACCGCCTCGGCGCGCATCGGCCCTGTATTAATCCGCGCCCGCACCCCGTCTGTGCCAAAAATCCCTGCCATATTTCTATCCTGACAAAACCCGAATACATTTTATTCGGCTGGTCAAAACTATAGGCGAGAAGCAGGCAGGATGTCTAGCATCTCTATCTTTGGAACAGCAGGACCAGCAAAGCTCGCCTGGCCAGCCTCGAGCTTGGCCATGAACCGGGCTTTTAAAAGCTGTTCGGACATCTCTCGAAGGCTGTTCCCCAATAGCGGCTGCGGGGCTGAAACAGGGGCAAAAACAGGCTCTATCAGGCAAATTTCTGTTGCCACAAAGGCCTGCAGCTCTGCCTCTGATAATTTGCGATAATGGGCGCACAGCATATCCAGTAATTCTGCACTTTGTGCCGTCAGCATCGGCGCTGAACAGGCGTTTTCCTCTTCATACTCGTCAGAAGCCGCAATCTGTATCTGCCCATCTGGACAGGCATAGATTTTCCCGGCAAAAAGCGGGACGTCGAATAGGGCCAAATGCCAGCCTTGCGCCAAAAAAGCGACTATTGCAGCCCGCCGCGCAGACCCCCTCTCGCAATCAAGATACGACATAACCACTTCCGGCAGAACAGAAGACATAATTTACTTTCCTGGAATATTAAAATGAACTTAAAAACATATTTCTCAACTTAACTAGACTGTTTTTAAATATCTTTTTGATAATTTTGTATCAGAAGAAATATTATTTATATATCTACAGAAGATTACGTTCTGCCCTTCTCCTGGATAAATCCAGCGCTAATAAAAATGCCCTACCCATTTCAGGTAACGTCCCTGCTCATTTCTTAAAAGCCCTGTTTGGAAAGATGGGTGAACCGTCTGGAAATTTTTTCCTGGTGACAAGGAAAAGCTGGCTGCCTGGCTTGCGCTACCCACCGCCCTTAACAACAGACAAGGCTTGCAGGGTTTCTGGCACATCATGGGTGCGGAAGAATTGTGCGCCCTGCTGGGCAGCCAGAACAGAAAGGGCCAAGCCGCCACCCAGCCTTTGCGTGCCGGCATCGCTGCCATAGCCGGAAGGCGGCGCACCCAGCGCCTCTGCGGCCAGAACAGGAATAGAGGATTTGCGCGACACGCCAATTAATATCGGCACGCCCAGCCCGTGAAACAGGCTTGTCCATGCGATAAGCTGGCGATTATGCGATGGCGTTTTACCGAAGCCGAAGCCGGGATCTATCGCAATATGGGTTCGGGGCAGACCGGCATCCACCAGCCGGTCAATATGCGATTTCAACACTTCATAAATATCAATCGGGGCAAAATCATATACAGGATTATCCTGCATATTGCGCGGCTCGCCCTGCATATGCATGGCAATGCCAAAGACAGCAGAAGGCCGGGTAGCAAAGGCCTGTGTCATGACCTGTACTGCCCCCTCGCCCGTAAAGCCGGATACATCATTGATAATCTGTGCCCCAGCCGTTATCGCGGCATCCATAACCTTTGCATGGCGGGTATCGGCCGATATAATATGCCCCTTTTTTGCCAGAGCTGAAATCACCGGCAGGATACGCCTCTGCTCTTCTGCCAGGCTGACAGGGGCTGCACCCGGGCGAGTAGACTCGCCGCCTATATCCACCAGGCTTGCCCCATCTGCCTGCATTTGCAACGCATGGGCAAGCGCGCCTTCAAAGCTATCAAATTGGCCGCCATCTGAAAAACTGTCCGGGGTGATATTCACCACCCCCATAATATGCGGGCGAGCCATATCCATGCCAGCAAAATCCGGACGTGGCTGGCTGAGAAGCGACAAACGGTTTTCTGCGAAATCTTTATTGGCACTGGCAGATTTATACCCGGCAATATCAGTGCGCCAGACCGTAAAGCCGCCGCCTGTATAATCACCACCCCTGCCAGCCTTGCGGGTAATTACTTCTAATTCAGTAAAGCCTGTCCAGCCCCCTGCCAGAGGCAGAAAATGACCCTGCCGGACAGAATTTCGCAATGCCGATACAGGCTGACAAGCTATCGGGCGCAACCATGTTGGCTCGACATCTGGCAGATAATCCAGCTGTGCAGGGCTATCTACATAGTCAAGCGGTGCAGATGATGTTTCTGCCGACATGGAAATCACCCCAAATCCTCTTTTGAATAAGAGATAGGTTAAACAGGCTCTGAGCCGGGATTATCCGGGTCGGGGCGTGTTTGTGCTCGCCCGCCTGTTGGCAAGCCTGACCGCGATTTTTTCGCACGCGGGGCAGCTGGCTTGTTATCATCATTATCTTCTGAACGCGATAAGCTACCGCCTTCAACAATGATTTTTATCTCCTCCCCGTTTAGGGTTTCATATTCCAACAGGCCTTGTGCCAGACGCTCCAGCTCCTTAGCGTGTTTTTTCAGGATTTTCGCCGCACCATCATAGGCGCTATCCACTATACGGCGCACTTCTGAATCAATCACATCTGCTGTCTTTTCAGAGACATTTTTCTGCTGGGTAACCGAACGGCCAAGAAAGACTTCCTGTTCATCCCCGCTATAGGCAAGGAAACCCAATTTTTCGGACATACCCCATTCGGTGACCATACGACGCGCCACATCGGTCACCATACGAATATCAGAAGACGCCCCTGTGGTGACTTTTTCTGCCCCAAAAATCTGCTCTTCAGCAATACGCCCGCCACACGCCACTTGCAAATCAGCTTTCAGCTTGTCCACGGCCATTGAAATTCTATCGCCTTCCGGCAAGCGCATCACCATACCCAGCGCACGTCCACGCGGGATAATCGTTGCCTTGTGAATAGGATCAGATGCCGGATTATGCAGTGCGACCACCGCATGGCCTGCTTCATGATAGGCAGTGAGCTTTTTTTCATCATCCGTCATCACCATAGAGCGACGCTCCGAGCCCATCATCACCTTATCCTTGGCTTCTTCGAACTCTGCCATCGATACAGTGCGCCGCCCCTTACGCGCGGCCAGCAAGGCAGCTTCATTCACCAGATTGGCCAGGTCTGCCCCGGAAAACCCGGGTGTACCGCGCGCAATAATGCGCGGCTCTACATCATTTGCCAGCGGGCTTTTGCGCATATGTACCCGCAGGATTTTTTCGCGCCCGACCACATCGGGATTTGGCACAACCACCTGGCGGTCAAAACGACCCGGACGCAGCAAGGCAGGGTCAAGCACATCCGGACGGTTCGTCGCGGCTATCAGGATAACCCCTTCATTGGCTTCGAACCCGTCCATTTCCACCAGCATCTGGTTCAGGGTCTGCTCGCGCTCGTCATTGCCGCCGCCAAGACCCGCTCCGCGATGGCGACCTACCGCATCAATCTCGTCAATAAAGATAATACAAGGGGCATTTTTCTTGCCCTGTTCGAACATATCGCGTACCCGGCTTGCCCCGACGCCAACAAACATTTCCACAAAATCCGAACCGGATATGGTGAAAAACGGCACATTGGCTTCGCCGGCAATAGCCCGTGCCAGCAAGGTTTTACCTGTACCCGGAGGGCCAACTAGCAAAACGCCCTTTGGAATCTTGCCGCCCAGGCGCTGGAACTTGCCCGGGTCTTTTAAAAATTCGACCACCTCTTCCAATTCGGTTTTGGCTTCATCAATCCCGGCAACATCTTCAAAGGTAACCCGTCCATGATGTTCGGTCAGCATCTTTGCCCGGCTTTTGCCAAAGCCCATTGCCCCGCCACGGCCACCGCCCTGCATCTGGCGCATAAAGAAAATCCATACCCCGATAAATAACAGCATCGGAAACCAGGAAATCAGCACCGATAAAAAGCCTGGCATATTGCTTTCATCTGGCCGTGCATCGATACGCACATCGGTATCGGCCAGCATGGAAACCACATCTGCCCCGTCCGGCATATAGCTGATGACGGTAGTGTTTTCGCGCGTGCGCCCTTTTAGATTATTGCCTTCTATTAGCACCTCGGTAATGCCGCCATTGCGCGCAGAGGCAATAAAATCAGAATAGGCAATCTTGTTTGCGCTTTGGGTGCTGCCAGGCGATTGAAACAGATTGAACAGTGCCATCAGCGCCACGCCAATAACCAACCAAATTGCAATATTACGTCCAAGATTATTCACGGTTTTGCTACCTTTTATTCCGAGTTTCGCTGCGGTGAAGGCAGCCTGACCGCCCCATCTGGCGGGGCTGGCCATATCACAAAGGGGTGTGCATCTGGCTGCAGACGGGAACCTGCCACCCTATCCTTGCCCGCAACCAATACACTATTCGCCTTAAGATGGGGAGTAACAAGCCTGTCGTCAAGGGTTTGCAGGACAGGAATCATCCGCTTTAACCGATAGGGCAGAGCTGACAAGCCATCTGCCAGAATAAGGGCCCGTCTTTGCGCCGGTGAAAGGGGGACATCCCCCAGTCGGCACACCCTTCCGGCCTCAGTTGATCCCACCATCCATCTGTCATCGAAAAATTGCCTGTCACCTGCGCGAACTTCCAATATTTCCGCTGGTTTTCGGCCATATTCTGCCTCGATAATCAAATGGTTCTGTTTTATCTGAAATCGGCATCCTGCCAGCGTGCTTGCCTGCCCCTCTGCCACCCTTTCCAGCACAGCTTTAATTGCGCCGCCGGAAGGGGCAAATTCAAAATGGCCAATTTTTTTTATCATTTGAGCGATAATGGCGGTGCCATGCCCCTCAGGCAGTGCGGCAAATTCCCGATAGACAATATGCGCCCATAAAGGGGCAGATAGCGTAATATGCGCCTTTATCCATTTTTCGGCTGCCCCATCCAGCGCGCCGGAAATTACAGAACTGGCGCGAGAGAGGCGGGTAAGCCTATTAGGCAGCTCGCCCTCACCTGCCAGCATCTGCCGCCAGCGCACCCGCTCAAAAGCGGTATTTTCATTAGAGGGGTCTGTGACATATTCGCCGCCTAATTGCCGACAAAGCCGGATAAGATCTTCCTTGCTAAAACACAGAAACGGGCGGGCAAATAAAGTCCCTTGATAGAAACGCAAAGGCGCAATGCCTGCCAGCCCGTGCAAGCCAGACCCGCGTGCAAGACGCATGGCAATGGTTTCTTGCTGATCCCCGCCATGATGGCCAAACAGGACACAAGCCTGTTTGCGCCGAGCCTGTGTGGCCAGCATATGCAAACGGTGATGGCGCGCCCATGCCTGATGTCCGGTAGCCGGTTTTGGGCTATTGATGGTCAGAATTTCTGCTGTTATGCCGCGCCGTCGCATCTGTGCCTGAACCGTTGCCGCCTCGACAGCAGAAGCCTGGCGTAGCCCATGGTCAATGATCAGGGCTTTATGGGGAATATTCTGGGCGGTGGCCACCCGTTCAGCGATGAGGGCGAGTGCCAGAGAATCCGGTCCGCCAGACAGGGCAGTTATCAATGAATGATGGCGGCGATGCCAAAGGCCAGTTGCTTCACATTGTGCCAGAAAATCAGATAAGGCGGTTTCAGCTGCTGCAATTCGCACCGTCAGAAAGCTCCTTCAGACGCGCCACAAAACTTTCCGGCGGCTGGTCAAGGAATTTGCCGAGATTATCATAAATGTCACAAGCCTGTTCCGGAGCGGCAAATTTGGAAACAGATTCAGCAATCCACAAGGTGGTATCCGGCAAGCGCGGATCGGTGGAATAAAGGGCATTAAATTTGGAAAAAGTCGTTGCTGATTTTTCAAATTCCCCTTGAATAAATTGCACCCGCCCTAGCCAGAACAGCGCATCAGCAGAGCGTTCATGTTCGGGATATAATTCGGAAAATTCAATAAAGGCCTTTTCAGCTGTTTCCAGATCATTTTGCAAGGCGCGGGTGAGGGCAAATCTGAACTGATCTTCAGAACTGGCATCTGGCAGAATAGATGGGCTAGCCTCTACCGCCTCTTGTGTTTGGCTCTGTGCAGTAATATCGGATTGCGGCTGAACATCTGCTACCTCTAACGGGTTTTCGGCATTCGGTTCAGCCGGGCTTTCTTCGATAGCGCTATTTTCAGCTGCATCAGGCGTTGTTTGTGCTGTTTCATCGCGGCTGGCATTATCCTGTGCCAGCTGCTCTTCAAGCTGTTCTTTATCTATTGTCCAGACCGTTTGCCCAGTTTTGGCATCACGGCTCATCGCCACGGATGGCCCTGCCCCTGCGGCGGATACTTCGCCTTGTGCCAGCTTGTCCACCACCTCGTCACTAGAAAGAGACAATAGGGTGTTCAGCCGTTTTTCCAGGCGCAAGATGCGAAATTCGATATCGGAATAAAGATTAAGTGTATTATTGATGCGCTGGCTGACAATTGCGATATTATCGGCCAGCTTGGCCAATTCGCCCTGCATGGATTTTACATCGCTTGAAGCACCTGACTGATTAGCAATAGAAGAGGCCGCCAGCGATTCAATCTCTGTGCGGATATTTTGCAATTCCATCTCTATAGTGCCGCGCACCCCCTTTAGCCCATCTTCGAGCAGATCCATACGCTGTTGCTGGCGCGAAACAAGGGCAGATAGGCCTGTATCATCTGTACTGGCAGATTGTGCCCATAATGGGGGAGCATAGATAACCGCCGCCATCACAAATGCCAGACAAATAGATACATATTTCGAAATCGAGAATGGAGGTCTCATAATTTTATTCCTGAACATCCCTTAGATGAGACAAATATAACCCTGCTTTCCTGCCAAAGCATTACGGCATAAATTGGGCAATTAAGCAAAAACTGTAAAAAAGGCCTTGTTCTGATAGCAAAACAAAGCCTTTTTTTAAAATGGAAGAGGCCGTTGGCTAGCCAGCTAGCCGTGCCGTTATTCAGTTAAGAACAGATTCCGCGCGGCGGTTTAGACGCCATGCCGCTTCGTTCGACCCAACGGCTGTTGGACGCTCTTTACCATAAGAGATAATCCGAATACGTGCTGAATTCACGCCCTTTGCAACCAGATAATCACGGGCAGCAGCGGCGCGGCGTTCGCCCAGAGCCAGGTTATATTCGCGTGTACCGCGTTCATCGGCATGACCGCCCAGAATGATCCGGGCTTCAGGCTGGGCTTTCAAAAAAGCTGCCTGTCTGTCCAGAACCTTCTGTGCATAATCGCTCAGCTGCGAGGAGTCAAAATCAAACAATACAGTTGTGCCAATCTTTGTAAATTCCCGCTTCATCTTTTCAGCAGGTGTTTCGGTTTCAGCAGCAGTGGCTGTTGTTGAGGTTGAAGCAGAGCTGGTCGCAGTGCTTGTCCCGCTTGTGGCCGTAGTTGAACTGCTGCTTGTGGCGCTGCTATCTGTTGTTGAGGCTGTTTCACATGCAGCGAGCAATGCGGTAGCGGCAACAAGCGTAAGAATTCTTTTGATCATTAGATTGGACCTCCAACTGGCCATGTAAATAACTAAAAACTATAAGCCTGGCACTGCACCTTCACAAAACGAGTTTGCCTGGCGTCATTCAGAGCTAAACTTTTCTGCCATACCGAGCCACGCGAACCATCCTTCAAGCGATTTATCACACTTTATCGCAAAGGACATCACGATTAGCTTGCGAATAGCGAACCTCCCTGACATTACTCAAACCATAAATGGCACTAAAAATCAAGCTTTAATCTCATCATTTAGCTTGCAAACTACCCTAAAAACCCTCTATCGCAGCAGTGGAGACCATGCCGGATCACTGGCATCGGCTGGCGTAATGACCCGGCGCTCGTTAAACCCCGTAATATCAATGCGATAAAGATGGGTTTCACCGCCTTCGCCTGTATCGGTAACAGGTTGCTGTTTAAAATACATCAACACCCGTCCATTGGGTGCCCAGGTCGGGGCTTCAACCAGAAAACCGCGTGCCAGCAAGCGTTCGCCACTGCCATCTATATTCATCACGCCAATGAAAAATTCCCCGCGATACATTTTGGTAAAGGCAATGATATCCCCGCGCGGTGACCAGACAGGGGTGGCATAACGCCCATCGCCAAAGCTAATCCGGCGCACGCCTGTACCATCAGCGCGCATGGTATAAAGCTGCTGCGAGCCGCCCCTGTCCGAATTAAAGACGATATAGTCACCATCAGGGGAATAGGAGGGCGAGGTATCAATAGAGGCAGAACGGGTGAGCTGGGTGATAGTCTGGGTTGCCAATTCCATCTCGTAAATATCGGTGCGGCCATCCTCAGCCAGGCTCATAATTAATTTTGTCCCATCCGGGCCAAAGCGGGGGGCAAAGGTCATACCAGGAAAACTGCCCAGCCGTTCGGTTCGCCCGGTTACCACATCCAGAAGATATACATTCGGCTCGTCATTAAAATAATTCAGATAGGCAATTTCATTAGCGGTTGGCGAAAAACGCGGGGTCAGCACCAAATCATTACCCGTGGTCAAAAATTTATGATTATGCCCATCCTGATCCATAAAGGCCAGACGTTTGACCCGCCTGTTCTGGGGGCCAGATTCCGATACATACACAATTTGAGTATCAAAATAGCCTGTATCGCCGGTAAACTCCTCATAGACAAAATCAGCTATTTGATGGGCAATGCGGCGCAAGCCTGCCGGATCAGCCGACCCTCCCCCTTCGGTGATGGAACGCTGCGAGATAACATCCCATAGCGCAAATTCGATCTGCAAGGCACCATCATTATCCAGAAAGGCCGAGCCGATTAACAGCCCCTTTGCCCCAAGCGGTGTCCAATCCGCGAAATTTGGCCGCACATCAGGCGAGGCAGGCGGAGCGATAAAGGCCGCGCTATCAATCGATAGAAACAAACCGGAGCTGACCAGGTCATCCGATATAATCTGGGCAATTTGCCGCCCTACATCAGAGGGCACACCATCCAGTCCGGTAAAATCGGCAATCGCAACAGGGATAGGTTCAATCTGGCCTTCGGTCACATATAAACGCTGGCTCTGGGCATAGAGCTGGCCACTGAACAGAAAGGGCAACAGGCAAATCGATAATAATGCTGTCAGCCGTTTTCCAAATATCTTCATCACTATCTTCATCACATCGTTCCGCGTTGCATAAAGGTGGAATTAAACCCGATGGGCAGAATTTTCCACGATTCATATTTTTCCGGCGGCAACGGCAGAGGCGCACAATCCAGAACCGCGCGCCGCGCTGCCAAGGCCACAATTCGATAATTACGATCTGTTGTCAGGCGGCCATTATCCACAAAGGTAATTTTCTCCACACTGCCATCACGTCGCAATTCCAAATCTACATCAACGACCTGTTCTGCCAATTCTTCAGTCGCGCCGGGCGGCAGCACAAAACATTTCGAAATATGGTTCAGCAATCGGTCAATCTCGGACATACCAAGCGGCAGAATAGAGCTGGTCTCCGGCGCACGGATAGCCTCTCCTACCGCCGCAGATAGCTGATTGGCCATCGCCAGCTTATCCTGTTTTTGCTGGGCATTTTTGGTTTCTTCTGCCTTTTTTGCCAGCGAGGCTTGCGCCAAATTCTGCAATACCCCGTTCATTGCTTCTGCCCGCTCTTTTTGCTGGCTTTTTTGTGCCAGCTTATTTGGCCTTTCAACCGGGCTTTTTGGCGCGGGCTTTGGCTTTGCAGGCGGTGTTGGACGCGATACCGGTGCCGAGACCTTGATCTGTTTTGGCTTTGGCGCGGCCGCTTCCGGCTTTGCCTTTGGCGCAGGCACAGGCTTGTCTGGCAGGATTTCTGCCGTTTCAGCTACCGGCTTGGGCGGCGCCGGTTTTGGCGGCGGCGCTTTGGCTACCGGCTGCGGCGGGGCTGGCGGCGGGGGAGGCGGGGGCGGGGGCGGTTTTTTACGGGTCGCTTCCTGTTCTGGCTCCGGGCTGGATTTGGCACGATTGCTGGCGGCCAGATTGGTTTTCGGCAAGCTGGCGACCACATCCACAATGATCAGGGGCTGGGCATTAATATCTCTTTCGGACAAAAATGGCCAGCCAACCATCGCTAACGCCACCATCAGCATATGAAAGATGACAGATTGCGCTATTGGACGGCCTAAAATAGATGGATGTAGCCAGGCCCGCATCTGATTATTCCTCAGGCAATTCTGCCACAAGTGCTACCCGCTCAAAACCGGCTGACTGGATGCGCCCCATCAGCCGCATCACCTCGCCATAGGCCACCTGCTTGTCGCCGCGCACAAAAATACGAACATCCCTGTTTGCCTCGCCAATCGCTGACAAGCGCGGGATTAGCTTGTCCGGTTCAATCTTGTTATCCTGTAAAAATAGCGCCCCGTCTTTATTGATGGTCACCACCAGCGGGGCTTGATCCGCGTTAATCTGCCCGGCCTTTGTTTTTGGCAAATCTACCGGCACCCCAACCGTTAACAAAGGGGCAGTGACCATAAACACAATCAGCAATACCAGCATCACATCCACAAAAGGCGTGACATTTATCTCGCTCATCGGTCTGGCACGCCGGCCGCGACGCCCGCCTCTTTGATTGTTCAAGGCCGCCCCCATGCTCACTTACCTCCTTCATCCAGCTGACGCCCCAGCAAGGTGGTAAATTCCTGTGCAAAAATCTCTAATGCGCTGGACACCTTGTCCAGGTCACCGGAAAACTTGTTATAGGCCGCAACCGCAGGGATGGCCGCCAGCAATCCCAATGCGGTGGCAAACAGGGCTTCGGCAATACCAGGGGCAACCACTGCCAGGCTGGTATTTTTGGATTCAGCAATAGATTGAAAAGAGTTCATGATCCCCCAGACCGTGCCAAATAACCCCACAAAAGGAGAGACAGAACCAATAGAGGCCAGAAAATTCATCCCCCGTTCCAACGCGTCCATTTCCCTTGTAATGGTCAGGGTCATATTGCGCTCGATGCGCTGCAGTATGGAGGCTTTGAGGTCGCCGCGCAAATCTGCGGTCAGCCCCTTTACCGTTGCCCGCCGCCATTCACGCATGGCCGATACAAATACTTTGGCTTGCGCACTTTCCGGCTCATCACCTGTCTGATTATACAGATCATTCAAAGAGCCACCTGACCAGAATAGCTCGTCAAAGGCGGCGGCATATTTTTTCTGGCGACGAATAAGTCTGATTTTCTCGAAAATGATTGCCCAGCACCAGACAGACGCCCCGACCAGCAATAACATAACAAATTTAACTACCGGATCAGCGGCGAAAAACAATCCTATCAGGGTCAAATCATGCCCCGGAGAAGAGGCGGTTACGGCCACGTTTTCAATCACAGACTCTGTTGCCATTTTTGTTCAACTTTCTTTTTTCATCAAAATGCAAGCTGTATATGCCCTAAATTTAACAGGGATGCACCAATTCTCTTAAGGGAAATTTGTCGATATTTTATGTTCTATCACCAAGCGCCAAAGTCTTAAACCTTATCTAGAAACAGGCTGAAAGCTTCGAAAAACCGCTTGTAACGGCTCGGGAAATTTTCGCGGCCCATTTTCCACATCTATCCATGCAGCTTTCACTAAAACTCTGGCAAAATTAAGGCCAGTTTCGACAGATTTGATATCTTGCTGCAAGATTGTGGATGCGCCGCCCAGCTGAAGGCAGCTGGTTTCAACATATAGCTGGTCATGCAGATGGGCCGGGCTGTGATAGTCGGTTTCAATATGGGTGATGACAAAGCCCTGACGGTGTTCGCGCAACCAATGCTGAACATCAAATTTACAAGCCCGAAGCAGGGCAGAGCGCGCCCGTTCGGCAAAATTCAGATAGGTCGCATGATAGACAATGCCGCCGGCATCAATATCTTCATATTGCACCGTCACGCCATATATATGGCGATGCTGATCCGGAACAGAGCGATCAATCACCCCGTCCAGCCCGGCAATTGCCTGATCGATAAAATGGTCTTTTTCTTCTGTCACAATATTCTTTAACCCCGGCTTTTCAATGGATTTTCAAGTGCCATTATATCGGCTTTAGCTGTTAATCTAGGTCAGTCCGGCTGGCCGATGCAAGCAAATCAAGCTGGCGGGTAGCTTCAGCCGGGGCATCCAGCCCCAGATAGGACCAGCCCGCAGGCGATAAACAGCGCCCGCGCGGCGTGCGGATCAGCAAGCCTGTTTGCAGTAAATAGGGCTCTATCACCTCTTCCAGCATATCGCGCTGTTCCGATAAAACCGCTGCCAGGGTTTCCACCCCGACCGGCCCACCGCCATAAGAGGTCGCCAAACAGGATAAATAGCGCCTGTCCATACTATCCAGACCTTGTGCATCCACCTCCAGCCGGCCAAGGGCTTCATCTGCAATAGCCGCGCTGACCTCGCTTGCCCCGGCGACCAGCGCAATATCGCGTACCCGCCGCAACAGCCGGCCTGCCACACGTGGCGTGCCCCGTGAACGCCGCGCAATTTCCAGCGCCCCATCGGCACTAAGCGCCATATCCAGCTTTTCTGCCTGCCGGTTCAGGATTGAAACCAGCTCATCCGCATTATAAAATTGCATCCGCATTTGAATACCGAAACGGTCGCGCAAGGGCGTGGTCAGCAAGCCTGAACGGGTGGTTGCCCCGACCAGCGTAAAACGTGGCAAATCAATACGCACCGAACGGGCAGAAGGCCCCTCCCCAATGATCAAATCCAGCTGAAAATCTTCCATTGCCGGATATAAAACTTCCTCTACGGCCGGGTTCAGCCGGTGAATTTCGTCAATAAACAGCACATCGCGCGGCGCAAGATTGGTCAGCAAGGCAGCCAGATCCCCTGCCCGGGCAATCACCGGGCCAGAAGTCGCGCGAAAACCGACTCCCAATTCATTGGCAATAATCTGTGCCATCGTGGTTTTACCCAGACCGGGCGGGCCATGAAGCAGGGTATGATCCATCGCCTCTTGCCGCTGGCTGGCCGCATCGATAAAGGTTTCCAGATTGGCACGCCCCTGCCCCTGGCCGATAAATTCTGCCAGCTTTAGCGGGCGCAAGGCTGGGTCTGGCATCCCTTGTGCCTCGGCGTCAATCAGGCGTTCGGTTTGTTCTGAAACAGATGGAGGGGTTTGTGTCACGCGCTTGTCTCTATGCCAAAGGGGATGCGTTGCTGTTCTGCCAAATAACTGGCCGGAGAGGCATTTTTATTTATACACATAAACTATCGTCCCAAACTATCGTCCCAGATGTTTTAATGCAGCCGCGATCAGCCCGGATATATCGCTACCATCAGTACCTTCCTGGCTCTTTTGCAGGGCGGTAAAGGCCTCGGTGCGAGAATAGCCCAGATTAACTAGCGCGGAAAGCGCATCCTGCATAACCGCATTTTGCCCGCTATTCTGCGCAGCCTCAGCAATGCCCTGCCCCATCTGGCCGGACGCAAGGCCTGTGCTGTCCAGCGCGCCTGTTTTCTGTGCCAGCTCATTAACAACACGCTGGGCAAGTTTGGGCCCTATGCCATCTGCGCGGGCCACCATTGCCTTATCGCCTGCCAAAATAGCCTGAGCCAGCTGATCGGGCTCTAATACGGTAAGGATAGATAAAGCCGCCTTTGCCCCGACCCCTTGCACCGTTTGCAATAATCGAAAGGCGGCCCGTTCTGCTTCATGGGCAAAACCATACAAAGTCATTGCATCCTCGCGCACGACAAGCTCGGTCAGGATGCTCACCTCTGCCCCAACACCACCCAGCCGGGACAGGCTACGCCCGCTGGCAAAGACCTGATAGCCTACCCCGCCAACATCCAGAACCAGATAGCTCAGATCCTGTGCGACAATCTGGCCTTTTAGCTGTGCTATCATACCTATGCGCTCCTTACCTTTCTGACCAGTCTAGCCAAGCCTGTCTTGTCTGGCCAGTGCGGCCGCGATAGCCTGTTCCAGACCGGTTGAGGGGCTGGGGATATGTTCAGCTGATGCCAATTTGCTGCTATCACCCTGCAAGCCGGCAATAGCCATCGCCAGCGCATCGCCGGCATCAGAAGGCGGGGCTTTGATATTCAGCAATCGGGCGACCATCTGGCAGACCTGTTTTTTATCGGCCTTGCCAGTGCCGGTTACCGCCTGTTTTACACGCCGAGCAGAAATTTCATAAAGTGGTAGTTTTGCCCGCCCGCAGACCATGACCGCCACCCCGCGTGCCATACCCAGCCGAAGGGCAGAACGCGGATTATTCACTACAAATATCTCCTCGATAATCGCGGCTTCCGGTTTTTCTTCTGAAATGATTTTTTCCAGCTGATCAGCTATAGCCGCCAGCCTATTTGTATCGGCATCGCGAGCGGTGGAACGAATAATGCCATGGCCGTGATGGCACAGGTGCAAGCCAACCATTGATACCAATCCCCATCCGGTCGTACCAAGCCCAGGATCGATACCAAGCATCCGCATCTATTATGCCTCTATCTTTGCCATAATCTCGTCCGAAATCTCGAAATTAAAGGACAGGCTCTGCACATCATCATTATCTTCCAGCGCATCGATAAATTTTAACAGGGTAGTTGCCTGATCTTCATCTACCGATAATGTATTTTGGGCAATCCAGGTAAGCTCGGCTTCTTCCGGGTCACCAAAGGTTTCCTGCAAGGCTTCGCGCACAGCATTAAAATCTTCAGGTGCACAGGTGATGACATGACTTTCTTCATCTGATTCCACATTATCTGCCCCGGCTTCCAGCGCGGCATCAAACATGGCTTCGGCATCGGCCACAGTGCCGGCAAAAATAATCTGGCCAACCTTGTCAAACATAAAGCTGACCGACCCTGTCTCGCCAAGGCTGCCCCCGAATTTGCTAAAGGCGGCGCGCACTTCGGAGGCGGTGCGGTTGCGGTTATCGGTCATCGCCTCAACAATAAAGGCAGTTCCGCCAACCCCATAACCTTCATAGCGGATTTCTTCATATTGCTCGCCCTCGCCGCCTTCGGCTTTTTTCAGGACACGTTCGATATTGTCCTTGGGCATATTAGCCGCTCTGGCCGCCAGCAAGGCCCCACGCAAACGCGGATTACTGTTCGGGTCTGTACCACTGCGTGCGGCTACCGCTAATTCCTTGATAAGGCGGGTAAAAATTTTGGCGCGCTTCTTATCCTGCGCCCCTTTGCGATGTTGAATATTTTTAAATTTGGAATGGCCTGCCATCTGCCTTTGGCTCCGCTTGTCAATATCTAACTGAAATCAGAATTAAATTATATTGAAATTGGGTATAGCAGAAGGGCAAATAAGAAAAAAGATGAGGCAGGCAAATTCTTTTACCTGCGCGCAAATATTTCTCTCTCAGCCAGAGGCCAGCACACCGCCCTTTCGGATTTGGCGCACCGAACGGGCAAGCCCTGTATCAGGGTCAATCTCGACAAAAACGCCGCACAGGCTGGGCGTGCCGGTGGCCACGGCCAGCTTGCCAGCCGGCTTGCCATTAAACCGGCCGGTAGCCGCTTCTTTTTGCATCCCGATCACCGAATTATAGTCCCCGCACATACCGGCATCGCTCTGATAGGCGGTGCCATTTGGCAGGACACGGGTATCTGCGGTGGGAATATGGGTATGCGTGCCCACCACCATAGAGGCACGGCCATCCAGATGAAAGCCCATCGCACATTTTTCCGATGTCGCCTCGCCATGAAAATCCAGAACAAGGGCATCCACCGCCTTGCCAAGCGGCATTTCTGCCAGCAATTTATCCGCACAGGCAAAGGCATTTTCATTTTCAGCCATAAACAGATTGGCCATGATATTCATCACGCCCAGACGCTGGCCTTTTTCATTTTGCACAATCACATGACCGGAACCCGGAAAAGCGGCATTCATATTTTCCGGCCGCAACAGGCGCGGCTGGGTGGCCATATAGGGGCTGATTTCCGACTTGTCAAAGGCATGATTGCCTGTGGTAAGCACATCAATACCAGCTGCCAGCAACCCGTCACAAATTGGCGGGGTTACCCCAAAACCGCCTGCAGCATTTTCACAATTGGCGATGACAAAATCACACTGCAATTCTGCACGAAGCTCTGGTACGCTCTCTATCACTGCCTGGCGAGCCGCACGCCCGACAATATCCCCTAAAAACAGAACCCGTATCATCTTAAAAACCCTATGTTAAATTCACTATCTAGACCGGCTATCTTTTCAGGCCAATTTTCATCCTGCCAATTTTCATCCTGCCAGCCTTAATCCGGAAGGGGTCAAAACCCCGTCCAGAGGGCGATCAAATGGCCCCAGAGGCAGATTTTCCATTTCCTGCACATCGAACCCGACCCCGATGGCCACTACCTTATCGCCTCTCCGTGCAAAGCTGGCAAGGGTGCGGTCATAAAAACCGCCCCCATAGCCCAGCCTGTTGAAATTTTTATCAAAGGCCAATAGCGGAACAAGCATCAGATCAGGTATTACCGGCTGTGTGCTGGCAAAGGGCTGGCGCGTTTGATAAGGGCCAATATCCAGCGGCTCTCCTGGATGCCAGTGATGAAAGACAAGCGGGGTTTCAGGCGGCCCTGTGACAGGCAGACATAAACAAATATCGCTGACCTCGCCAAGCGCGGCAAGCAGGGGTATAACATCCAGCTCTGTCTTTATCGCCCAGTACCCTGCCACAATGCGGGGGTGAAAATGCTGCAAAAGATGCCTTGCATAACCCGCAACCCTTGCCGATGCATGAGGGACTGCTGTCTGGGCGGTCTGGCGTAATTGGGCAGCGTTTTTACGGGTTTGGGCTTTTAGCGCATCCGGGTTTGGAGATGTCATCCAGAATAGCCCTTATCCAGATTAAGCGCGCTAGCAGGCAGGTTGAACCCATCTGGCCTTGCCAGTGTAACCAGAGTGACAGCCAGGACAGCCGTTAGTTTTTTTCATCCTCTGTGACCTGTAAAACAGGTGGGCGCCGCAATAGCAAGATCGCAACCTTGCCAGAGGTAGCTCCCTACAGAAGATTATGGTCCCAGGGATTGAAATACCGAGCGCGAAGCCCAGCTATCACCGCTTTAGAAACTACGCCTATTACGCCTGATTTTCAAGATGCAGTTTCCAGCTGTTGTTTAAGTGCACGCAACTTGTCTGTCATCGCCTGCAGCTGGGCAGCCAGCATCGCCTCTCTCTCGCTATCAAGGCTGGTTTGCGATGTCCCGTTTGACGCGGAAACCGGCTGGCCGGAAGATGCCCCATTTTGAGCAATATGTTTCTGATCGGCCAGAATAAGGGCGGCCATCGCCAATAGCCGTGTATCGCCAAGCTGGCCTGCCTCTGCTTTCAAAGAAGTAATGACCGCGTCCACCTCTTTGGCGAGGGCTTCGATATGGGCTTCCTCGCCTGGCCCACACCCCATCTGATAGGGCTGACCATTTAGCCGCACCGTTACAACAGATTGCGCCATTAGTGCAAAACCTCATCTGTATCTGTGTCTTTGGAAGTAGCAGAGGCACCGCCAATCAGCGCGTTGGCCTGGCTTATCATTTGTCGCAAGGCCTGTAATTCTGCCCGCAGCATTTCCTTTGGCAATTCCGAATCAGGCGACATTGTTTGGCTGGCTGTGTCGCGAAATTTCGAAGCGGTGGTCACAATTGTACTATCCAGCTCGTTAATCGCGTCTTGCAGGCCTTGAAGTGCCATTTCTAATTTTGGGCCTGCCATGATGATGTAGCTCTATCTTTTCTATTTTGTTTTATTTGTATGGCCTTTGCCCAGCCGGATAAAAAACAGGAGAAGCAAGCCCTATCAGCCCCGCTGTGTTTCACGCCGGAACAGTTTTCGCCCGACCAAACCAGCCCAAGGGATAACACTACAGCAAATCTCTGGGATTAATCGTGCGCTGATTAACTTAAAAAAACAAGTCTGACAGGGTGTTATTCTTTATCCTTCGCGCAATGCCTTACGCGTATAAGCAAGGCTGTCCATTGATTCCAAACTAAAAATTTAGTCCTGTCAAGCCAACCCAAATCCCGGAATTAACGGCTCGAAAAGGGTGTTAAAAGAGCGAAAACTTACCTTAAACCATGCACGAATCGGCCTGGCGTATCCTGATGCCAGACAAGAAGATGTCTTGTTTCAACAGCCTTGGGACAGGGGATGTCCTGTTGTGATAGCTGGCAGAACCCCTGAAAAGCTGGAAAAAATTGTGTAAAATCTGCATCAAAAATGCGCTTGAGCCTTGATTGTCATGGCCTGTCTATATATAGCCCTATGAGTAATATTTACCGGCACAATACTGGAAAGACAGATATGGCAAACCTTCCTTCTCAGATGATGGCAAATGCCATCCGCGCGCTTGCAATGGACGCTGTTGAGGCAGCCAAGTCTGGACATCCCGGTATGCCAATGGGCATGGCAGATGCCGCAACCGTGCTATTTGCAAACCATCTGAAATTTGATGCCAGCCAGCCAAACTGGCCAGACAGAGACAGGTTTGTGCTGTCTGCCGGACATGGCTCTATGCTGTTATATGCGCTACTATATCTTGCCGGCTATAAGGATACGACGCTGGATGCACTTCGCAATTTTCGCCAGCTGGGCAGTGCGACGGCTGGCCACCCTGAATATGGCCATGCTGCCGGCATTGAAACGACGACAGGCCCGCTGGGGCAAGGCATTGCCAATGCGGTAGGGATGGCAATGGCCGAAACCCATCTGCGCGGCAAATTCACCGATAAGCTGGTAGACCACCACACCTATGTTATCGCAGGCGATGGCTGTTTGATGGAGGGGGTCAGCCATGAGGCCGCCTCTATGGCCGGACATTTCCAGCTGGGCAATCTGATCGTCCTGTTTGATGATAATGGTATCTCTATTGACGGCAAAACAGAGCTGGCTGTATCTGATGATATCACGGCCCGGTTTGAAGCCTATGGCTGGCAGGTGCTGGCCTGTGACGGGCATGATATGGCCGCGGTGGATAAGGCAATTACCGCTGCAAAGGCCGAGCAGGGCAAGCCAAGCCTGATCCGCTGCAAGACAGAAATCGGCAAGGGTGCGCCCACGATGGCTGGCACATCAAAGGTACATGGTGCGCCATTGGGTGCAGATGAAATTGCCGGCACAAGAGCCGCTTTGAACTGGCCCTATGCCCCATTTGAAATTCCAGAAGATATTTTGAAAGAATGGCGCAAAATCGGCCAAAACGGCCAGCAAGCTCGGCAAAAATGGGAAGAACGGTTAAAAGGCGCGCCGCAAAAAGACAGGTTTGAAGCAGCCCTGTCCGGCGATATATCGGCTGCCAGCGATACAGCTATTGGCAAAATGAAAACAGATTTGGCGGCCAATCCGCAAAAACTGGCAAGCCGGGTTGCCAGCCAGAAAACTATTGAAGCGCTGGTCACAGAAACAGATTGCCTGTTTGGCGGATCGGCTGACCTGACAGGCTCGAACAACACCAAAGCTGCAGATCAGGATATTTATTCTGCACAAAATCCGGCTGGCCATTACATTCATTACGGGGTGCGCGAACATGGCATGGCCGCCGCTATGAACGGCATTGCCCTGCATGGCGGGGCTATTCCCTATGGCGGAACATTCCTGGTCTTTACCGATTATTGCCGCCCGTCTATCCGGCTGTCTGCGCTGATGGAGCAGCGGGTGATTTACGTAATGACCCACGATTCTATCGGTCTAGGCGAAGATGGACCAACCCACCAGCCGGTAGAACATTTTGCCGCTTTACGGGCTATTCCCAACCTGTATTTCTTCCGGCCGGCCGATATTGTGGAAACAGCTGAAGCCTGGCAAATAGGGTTAAATGCCACAAAGACCCCTTCTGTTCTGGCCTTGAGCCGGCAAGGGTTGCCCCAGCTGCGCCTGGGCGATGCGGTGATGGAAAATAAATCCATGCGCGGCGGCTATATCCTGAACGAGGCAAGCGACAGGCCACAGATTGTGCTGATGGCGACCGGCTCGGAAGTAATGATAGCCGAAGAGGCCCGCCAAGAACTGGAAGCACAGGGCTATCCTACCCGCCTGATATCCGTGCCATGTATGGAATTATTGCTGGCACAGGATAAGGCCTATCGCCAGAGCTTGCTGGGCGATGCCAAATCTGTAGTGGTGGTCGAAGCCGGCATTGAAATGGGCTGGGCCAGTGTCGCGGGGTCTGATTTCAGCTTTATCGGAATGAACAGCTTTGGGGCATCCGCCCCAGCCGCAGAGTTATTCCGCCATTTCGGCATTACCAAAGAGGCGGTTATCGACGCCGCGCTGGCAAAGCTGAAATAATTTCTGGCTATGCACCGCCCTATCCGGAATGACAGCAAAATATAAGGAAGGTCTATAGATGAAAACACGTGTTGCCATTAACGGCTTTGGCCGCATTGGAAGACTGGTTTTACGCGCGCTGGTCGAACAAAAGCGCGATGATATTGAAGTGGTTTTGCTGAACTCTCCGGGTGCAACCGAAATTATGGCGCATTTGCTGGAGTTCGATTCAACTCATGGCAGATTTGCCTCGCCTATCACCTTTGATGAAGACTGGATGGATGTCGGCACTGGCCGGATCAGTGTGACCCATGAGCGTGACCCTGCCCTGTTGCCGCATGGCGCACTGGATGTGGATGTGGTGCTGGAATGTTCCGGCCATTTCAACAGCCGCGAGAAATCTTCTGCCCATCTATCTGCGGGTGCGAAAAAAGTACTGGTTTCTGCGCCCGCATCAGGGGCAGATTTTACCGTTGTTTACGGGGTCAATCAAGAACTTATGCGTAAAGATCATATGATTGTTTCCAATGCATCCTGTACCACAAATTGTCTGGCACCCATGGCAAAGGTGATGAATGACAGCTTTGGGCTGATCTCTGGCAATATGACCACTATTCACGCCTATACAGGTGATCAGAATATTCTGGATAATTCACATAAAGATTTACGCCGTGCCCGTTCTGGTGCACGTTCTATTGTGCCGACCACTACCGGGGCGGCCAAAGCGGTCGGGCTGGTATTGCCGGAACTGGATGGCAAGCTGGATGGCTCTGCTGTGCGCGTGCCAACCGAAAATGTATCTGTGGTGGATTTGCATTTTTATTCGAAAAAGGAATGTGATGTTGCCAGCGTGAACGCAGCTCTGACAGCCGCCGCAAATGGGCCAATGAAAGGGGTGATGCGGGTCAATACATTGCCTCTGGTATCGATTGATTTTAACCATGACAGCCATTCCTGTGTGGCCCACTTAACCCAAACACAAGTTCAGGCAGATCGCTTTGTTCGCATTATGGGCTGGTATGACAATGAATGGGGTTTTGCTAATCGAATGCTGGACACCACTGCCTATATGGCCAGCCTCAGCTAGGCAAAAGGAAAAAATGAAATGAAATTAAATGGAAATGCTATTCGCCCAGGCAATGTGATTGAACATAAATCACGTTTATGGGTCGCGGTAAAAACCAGCCATGTGAAGCCTGGCAAGGGCGGGGCTTTCGCCCAGATTGAGCTGCGCGATATTCGCGATGGGACAAAATTAAATGAACGGTTTCGGGCAACTGAATCTGTTGAGCGCGTTATTCTGGATGAAGCAAGCTGCACGTATCTCTATGCCGAGGGGGATAACCATATTTTCATGCATGGCGAGACCTTTGAGCAGTTCAGCATTGCCGAGAACATGATCGGCGAGACAGCGGTATTCCTGCAAGATGGCATGAGCGTTATTCTGCAAAGCCACGAAGGCGAGCCGATTTCCATCACCTTGCCAGAACAGGTCGTTCTGACCGTTGTGGAAGCAGATGCTGTTATCAAAGGCCAGACAGCCTCTTCTTCTTACAAGCCTGCTGTCGTCGATAATGGCGAGCGGATTATGGTGCCCCCGCATATCGAGGTTGGCACGCGTATTGTGGTACGTACCGAAGATAAAACCTATCTTGAACGGGCAAAGGATTAATCAGATATGGCTGGCCGTTCTGCACTTATCAATGTGATGCATAAAGCAAGTGTTGCAGCCTCGCGTCGCATGATGCGTGATTTTGGCGAGGTGGAAAATTTGCAGGTTACCCGCAAAGGGGCAGCAGATTTTGTCTCTCAGGCAGATATCGCAGCAGAACGCACTATTCAGGAAGAGCTGCAAAAGGCGCGTCCTGATTGGGGCTTTATCATGGAAGAGGCAGGCGAGGTAAAACCAGCCGATAACGATGCCCCGTGCTGGATCATCGACCCGATTGATGGCACAACAAATTTTTTGCATGGCATCCCGCATTTTGCCATCTCTATTGCGGTGCGGGATAAGGGCAAAATCATTGCCGGCACAATTTATGACCCCTGCCGGCATGAATTTTATTTTGCCGAAGCCGGCAAGGGCGCATTTTTAAATGACCGGCGTATCCGGGTATCTGGCCGGCGGGCGATGTCAGATTGCCTGTTTGCCACAGGTATCCCGTTTTTGGGACGCGGCACAGCAGAAACAGACGCCAAATTTTTAAAAGAGATGAATGCGGTGATGCAATCCTCTTCCGGGGTGCGCCGCTTTGGCTCTGCTGCGCTTGATCTCGCCTTTGTGGCGGCTGGCCGTTATGACGGTTTTTGGGAACGCGGCCTTAGCCTGTGGGATATCGCGGCCGGCATTTTGCTGGTCAGGGAAGCAGGCGGGCTGGTATCTGATTTTGCCTCGCGCGACAAGGCACTGGAAACAGGCGATGTCGTGGCCTGTAACGGGGCGATGCACGCCAGCTTGCTGAAAACATTGCGCGGTGCCACAGCCTAGACACTTTGCCGCTCTCTGCCTTGTTTAAAAAAATTGACAGCGTCCACAGTCTTGCCATGATTGACTGGCATACACTAGCATCAGATGCAACAAGTGTCAGAAAAAAGGCAGGATGGCCATGAAATCGCGTATGACAGATCCCCGTACCTATCTTATTCGGATGGCCATAATTCTGGCGATAACGGCCGTTATCATCGGCTTGTTATGGCCACAGCTGGCTCGTGCCTTTGCTGGCAATATCGCGCTTAACAGTGTCATTGTGGCCACAGCCTTAATCGGCGTGGCCTTTATTTTCCGCCAGACTCTGCGCCTTGTCCCTGAGGCTAAATGGCTTGGCCAGATACAAAAAACCAACACGATCAATCCATCTGCACCGCGCCCTGTTCTGCTGGCAACTGTTTATGCCATGCTGTCAGATGCCAGCGCGGACAGGCATTTATCGGCGCTTTCCTTGCGCTCGGTTCTGGACGGGGTGGCGGCGCGCCTGGATGAAGGGCGCGAGATTTCCCGCTATTTCATTGGCCTGCTTGTCTTTTTAGGGTTGCTCGGCACCTTCTGGGGATTGCTGCAAACCATTGGTTCGGTCAGCAATGTGGTCAGTGGTCTGGATATCAGCAATCTTGACTTTGAACAGATGATGCAGCAGTTGCGCAGCGGCCTGGAAGCGCCACTGGACGGGATGGCAACGGCTTTTTCCTCCTCTCTGTTTGGGCTTGGCGCCAGCCTTGTTCTGGGCTTTCTTGACCTGCAATTAGGGCAGGCTATGGGACGGTTTTTTAATGAGGTGGAAGACTGGCTTTCTGCCTTTGCCCGTTACAGCGATGCCGGTTCTGCTGCCTCTCCTGCTGGCCAGCAAGCCCTTGCCCACGGCCTCAGCGAGGAGGGCGCGCGCGCTATGATAACACTGGCAGAGGCGATAAAAGATGCCGAGATAGATAGACAAAGCCAGTTACAGCAAATCATCCAGATGAATGCCCAGCTTTCGATGCTGAATGAACAAATGGCAGATGACAAGCGCACCAGAGATATGCTGGGGCTGTTAAATGCCCGAATTGAACAGCTAACCCAGGCTCTTGCCCAGCAATCCGAGCGCCAGCAGGAAACCATCTCGAGCGAAATGCGCGCGCTGTCCAAAGCCATCACAAAGCTGGCATCCGCCAAACATACAGATTGATAAGGGCAGACTGAATGGCACTTTCCCGTCTAGGCATCCGCAACAGACCCGGTGATTTTACCTGGCCCGGCTTTGTCGATGCTCTGGCCAGCTTGCTGATGGTGTTTGTGTTTGTGCTGATGGTATTTGTGCTGATACAGGCCAATTTGGCCTATCGGCTGTCTGGCCAGGATGCCAGCCTGTCTGCCTTGCGCCAGGAGCTTGCCCAGCTGGGTGAGCTGTTATCGCTGGAACGCGAGGCAGGCTCGGTACTTTCAGCTGATCTGGCCAGAACCTCTGCCCAGCTGGCCATTGCAGAAGAGCAAAATAACAGCCTGACCGCACAATTAGAACAGCTAACCCGCCAGCTGGCCAGTGAGAGCGCTGATAAACGCCGGCTGCAAACCGATCTGGATGCCGAGAAAGCCGCGCTGGCAGACCTTCAGGCTCGCAGCCTTGCCAGCACCAAAGCCTTTGAAGAGCAGCTAAGTCAAACCAGCCAGCGTCTAGCTGCGCAAACACAAAGCCTTAGCCAGCAGACCCAGCGCGCCGATACAGCCAGTGCAGAAGTGGCACGTCTCACAATGGCAATGGAATCCTTGCGCTCGGAATTATCGCGGCTACGCGCCTTGCTGGCAGAACGGGAAAAACAGGCTGAAGAAGACAAAATCGCCATCGCCAATTTAGGCAAGGCACTCAATAGTGCGCTGGCAAACAAGGTACAGGAATTGCGCCGTTTCCGTTCCGAGTTTTTTGGACGGTTGCGCGATGTGCTGGAAGGGCGCAGCGATGTAAAAATTGTCGGGGACAGATTTGTATTCCAGTCCGAGGTACTATTTGCCCCGGGTCAGGCCAGTATCGGTGAAGAGGGGCAGAAACAGCTGGCACAGATCGCCGCCGCCCTGACCGAAATCATCCGGGAAATTCCAGAAGATATCCCCTGGATATTACAAATTGATGGCCATACAGATGATGTGCCTGTCT
The DNA here is from genome assembly GCA_965660495.1 of Puniceispirillaceae bacterium (SeqCode). GTDB lineage: Bacteria > Pseudomonadota > Alphaproteobacteria > Puniceispirillales > Puniceispirillaceae > JADHLI01. The sequence goes on along the minus strand of CBFIAD010000009.1, from coordinate 3,685 downwards.
CAGGCGTCTATGCCGATAATTGGGATTTATCGACCGAACGCGCTCTATCGGTAGTGCGCTTCATGATCAGGGAAGGTGTGCCCGCCTCGCGGCTATCTGCTTCCGGCTATGGCGAGTTTCAGCCTATCGCCACAGGCAACAGCGTCGAGGACAGACAGAAAAATAGGCGCATTGAGCTAAAACTGACCCAGCGCGTAAAATCTGAATAGCCCTTTTAATTCTATCTTGACCCTAAAGATGAATCCTCGCCAGCCTTTCTGCTTGGGGTTGGCGCGCATAAAGGATATTGTTCGGGGATAGATAGGAAAGCTGGATATGGGCGGCATCTGTTGTTGCCGGTTTGGGTATGTGCCGCTTTGCCGGCCATGACAGCAGAAATTTCCTTTGAATATGCGGCCAATAGCCATACTCTGGATAGCGCCATACTGAACAGATATTTTTCTGCCAGTCTGGCTAGTGATGACCAGCAGACAAGGGTAATTGTGGCGCGCAATCTGCTAACAGATTTACGCCAAACCATCCCCAACACAGATATAGAAGAAGTTTCGGGCAAAGAAATAACCCAAACACCGCTTTCCGTGCGTCCAGCTGGCCAGACGCGCCCGGAAAATATGGAATTCTTTGCCACTCTGGATATGGAATATTCCTCTGGATATCTTTATGTAGCGGTTGGCAAATCGCCGCTGATAGTCCAGAGCCGCCCCAGGCTGGAGATTTTCAAAGATGAATTTTTCTATAGCCTTGTTTTAAGCACCAGCTATCTCGAGCCCTATGTCATAGAGGCCGGAAATTTCAGCTGGCCTGTCTCGCTGAATATGGCCGGATTTAAGGGTGGCCAGATGGTGATGGAGGTAAATTACGCCCCTGCCCGTGCCGTGCTGGATAGCCGGGCGGGTATTTTTGAACTTAACGCACAGGGTAATACTCTGGAAGGGAGTGCCTTCAGCCTTGTGCTATCCGGCAATCTTAAATCAGGCGAGAGACGCACATTCAGTGCGATTGACCCGCAATTATCCCTGAAGCTGGGCGAGGCAAGCGAGGAGCATTCCAATGCAGAGCTGAGCATTTTCCTGCCCGGCAATGGCGATAGCGATATCGCTGGCCAGTTTCATAATTTCAGGACAGATAGCACTGCCAGAGACAAGATACTGGTGATCGGTCAATTTTCCAGCGCACCAGAGACAGATAAATAACCCGCCACCTATTCAGCGATGGCAGAGGTGCGGAATTGCTGGGCGGCAAGCTGTTGATAAAGAGGCGAGCTTTTTATCAAATTATCATGAGTTCCTGTGGCGATAATTTGCCCCCTATCCATCAGTAAAATCATATCTGCGTCCATAATGGTGGACAAACGATGGGCGATCACCAGACTGGTGCGCCCCACCATCAAACGTGATAGCGCTTCCTGAATCGCCTTTTCACTCACGCTATCTAGGGCGCTGGTTGCCTCATCCAGCAGCAGAATATCGGGATTGCACAATATCGCCCGGGCAATAGCGATGCGCTGGCGCTGGCCGCCGGACAGGCGCACCCCTTTTTCGCCGACCAGCGTATCATAACCTTGTGCCAGTTCGGTGATAAAGCTATCGGCCTCGGCCTGTTTAGCTGCGGCGATAATCTCCTCACGGCTGGCATTGGGGCGCGAAAAGGCAATATTTTCAGCCAGGCTGGCAGAAAAGAGCGCAGGGTCTTGCGGGACAATCGCGATATGCCGGCGAATATCGGCAAGCCGCATCTGGCCAAGCGGTATATCATTGAGCGATATCTGGCCGGCTGCCGGTTCATAAAAGCCAAGCAAAAGGTGAAACAGGGTCGATTTACCTGCCCCGCTTGGCCCTACAATAGCCAGTTTACCACCCATGTCTGCGGTGAAATTCACCCCCTTCAGGGCGGGAACATCGCCCCGGCTGGGATAGGCAAAATCCACATTTTCAAAACGAATTTTCACGCCCTTATCGACTGTTATAAGGTGCGGATGAACAGGGTCTGTGCGGCGCAGGGGCTGACCCAGCAATTGAGCAATTCTGTCGGCTGCCCCGGCAGCGCGCTGCAGCTCGCCGCCCAGCTCGGAAAGCGTGCCAGTAGAAGAGGCAACAATAAAGGCATAAAAGACAAAGGCAGAGAGGTCGCCTGCACTGATCTTTCCGGCCAGCAGATCGCGCCCGCCTACCCACAGGATCAGGGTTACGCCGCTGATCATCATAAAAAAGACAAAGCCGGATAAAATGGCCCGCAAGCGAACCCGTGCCAGCGCCGCATCCAGTGCCGCCTGCAGCGTCATCCCGAAGCGCCTTTGCATCTGTTCTTCCTGGGCAAAAGCGTGCACCGTGCGAATAGCGGATATCCCCTCTTCTGCTTCAGCAGATAGTCCGCCCAATTTTTCCTGCGCTAAACGCGAGGAAGCACGTAATCGCCGCGCCAATATAATAAGCGGTATAACGACAATCGGGACAATCACGGCCACCACCAGCGACATTCGCGCTGAGGCCAGCACCACCAAAACCAAACCACCAAACAGTAAAATAACATTTCGCACCGCCATAGACAGGGTGGTGGCAAGGGTGGTCTGTACCACAGCGGTATCGGCATTTAGCCGCGAGAGAATATCGCCTGTCCGGGCTGCCTCAAACCAGCCTGTTGGCAAATATAAAACATGGCCATAGATCGCTGCACGAATATCGGCCATTACCCGTTCGGCCACCTGATTAACCAGCAAAATCCTGAGATAAGAGCCTATCCCCACAAAAAGAGCCAGAAAAAGCGCGACTATCACTGCCCTGTCCAGCATGGCCGGATCGCCGCTGCCCAGCCCCTTATCCACCAGCCAGGCCAGCCCCCGCCCAAGCGAGAGCAAAATAAAAGAGACTGTGACCAGAATCACCGCCGCCAATATTACCCGCCCCTGATAGGGACGAATAAATGGCCAAAAGGCGGAAAGCTCTGACAAACCCGCTGAAGGTAGTGTGCTGGCATCATCCGGGGCGCGGTTTTGCATCTATTTTGCCTGTTTTGCTGGGTGTTGGCATAAAGAAATTTCTAGCCCTTTTTAACGCAATCGGCTGAGGTGTAAAGCATTGCCGCAATTACCGCCCCAAAAACAAATAAAACTTGCATTTCCGATGCGTTGATTGTATAGACTGGCCTTCGTAATTATTACGGCATTTTTGATAGGGCTTATTGCCGCTCGACCCGATAACCTGGAAGGTTGTGCGCGATAAAACAAGAGCAAGACAGTTTTCCTGCTGTCAGGAGCGTAGAACATGAAAAAAGATATTCATCCAGATTACCACGAAATCACACTGGTGATGACCGATGGGTCCGAGCGCAAGACACGCTCAACCTGGGGCAAGGAAGGCGATGTGCTGCGTTTGAATGTGGATACGCTGAACCATCCTGCATGGACTGGCCAGCAGCGCGTTCTGGCCTCAGAAGGTCAGGTCGCCCGCTTTAACAAGCGTTTTGGTGCTATCGGCACAAAATAAGCCGATTAAAGGCAGTTTCGTTTTCAGGGCGGTTTTCCCCTGAACGGAAATAGATTTCAAAGGCAGGCAGATTTGCTTGCCTTTTTTCTTGTGCATTTTTCCTCTTGAAAAAGCATATAAAGCTTCCCACATAATTTTTATAAAAAGGGTGCAGGGCAAAACATCTGATGGCTTCGGCATCAAAGCTGTTTTATCCCCCTCTT